>NZ_JBFBJT010000194.1:0-10942 GCF_040686175.1 Streptomyces sp. NPDC086077
ACCCGAGAATCTCTCTCGCGGCTTTCCTCCGGGCGCTTCCCTTCGGTCTTGCGTTTCCGACTCTATCAGATCTTTTCTCGACCCGATTTCCTCGGTGCTTTCCAGGTTCCCGCTTCCGCGTTTCCCTTTCCGGCGCTTCCGACTTTATCAGAGATTCTGAGTCGGAATTTCCGCCCCGCTCCGGAGACTGTCTCCGGCGCACGGAGTGGCCGGGTTCCCGGGGGAGCGAGCCGTAAACGTACTGGAGCGGGGCGCCCCGATGCAAATCGAGGCGCCCCGCTCCAAGTCCGCGCGTACGAACGGGCCGTACGCCGGTCAGACCTCCACGACGACCGGCAGGATCATCGGCCTGCGGCGGTACGTGTCGGAGACCCACTTGCCCAGTGTGCGGCGGATCAGTTGCTGCAGCTGGTGAGGTTCCACGACGCCGTCCTGCGCCGAGCGCTCCAGCACTTCGGTGATCTTCGGGAGGACGTCGACGAAGGCCGAGTCCTCGATGCCGGAGCCTCGGGCCTGGACGTGCGGGCCACCTGTGATCTTGCCGGTGGACGAGTCCACGACGACGAAGACCGAGATGATGCCCTCCTCGCCGAGGATCTTGCGGTCCTTCAGCGCCGGCTCGCCCACGTCACCGACCGAGAGGCCGTCGACGTACACATAGCCGGCCTGGACCTTGCCGGAGATCTTCGCCTTGCCCTCGACCAGGTCGACGGCGACGCCGTCCTCGGCGATCACGATGCGGTCGTGCGGGACGCCGATGAGGGCGCCCAGCTCGGCATTGGCGCGCAGGTGGCGCCATTCGCCGTGGACGGGCATCAGGTTGCGCGGCCGGCAGATGTTGTAGAAGTACAGGAGCTCGCCCGCCGACGCGTGGCCGGAGACGTGCACCTTGGCGTTGCCCTTGTGGACGACGTTGGCGCCCCAGCGGGTGAGGCCGTTGATGACGCGGTAGACCGCGTTCTCGTTGCCGGGGATCAGGGAGGACGCCAGGATCACCGTGTCGCCGTCGACGATCCGGATCTGGTGGTCCCGGTTGGCCATGCGTGAGAGCGCGGCCATCGGTTCGCCCTGCGATCCCGTGCAGACGAGGACCACCTGGCTGTCCGGGAGGTCGTCGAGCGTCCTGACGTCGACGACGAGACCCGGCGGAACCTTCAGATAGCCCAGGTCCCTGGCGATGCCCATGTTGCGGACCATGGAGCGACCGACGAAGGCGACCCTGCGGCCGTACTCGTGGGCGGCGTCCAGGATCTGCTGGATGCGGTGGACATGGCTGGCGAAGCTCGCCACGATGATCCGTTTGCGGGCGGACCCGAAGACCTGGCGCAGGACGTTGGAGATGTCGCGCTCGGGCGGCACGAAGCCCGGGACCTCGGCGTTCGTCGAGTCCGAGAGAAGAAGGTCGATGCCTTCCTCGCTCAGGCGAGCGAACGCGTGCAGGTCCGTGAGGCGGCCGTCCAGCGGGAGCTGGTCCATCTTGAAGTCGCCGGTGTGGACGACCATGCCGGCGGGTGTGCGGATGGCGACCGCGAGCGCGTCCGGGATGGAGTGGTTGACCGCGACGAACTCGCAGTCGAAGGGGCCGACGCGCTCGCGGTGGCCCTCCGCGACCTCGAGCGTGTACGGGCGGATGCGGTGTTCCTGGAGCTTGGCCTCGATCAGGGCGAGGGTCAGCTTTGAGCCGATCAGTGGGATGTCCGGCTTCTCGCGGAGCAAGAAGGGGACGCCGCCGATGTGGTCCTCGTGGCCGTGCGTGAGGACGATGCCCTCGATGTCGTCGAGGCGGTCCCGGATGGACGAGAAGTCCGGCAGGATCAGGTCGATTCCGGGCTGCTCCTCCTCCGGGAAGAGCACCCCGCAGTCGACGATCAGCAGGCGGCCGCCGTACTCGAAGACCGTCATGTTTCGGCCGATTTCACCGAGGCCACCGAGTGGGGTGACCCGCAGGCCGCCCTCGGGGAGCGGCGGCGGCGAGCCGAGTTCAGGATGCGGATGACTCAAAAGACTCTCCTCACCACGCGCGCCACGTACCGGTGGGGCACGTGGCGCGCGTGACGTTCGTGCAGAAGCAGTTGTCGTTGTGGGGCGCGGGCACCGGTGCCCGCTTATTCAGTTGTGAAGTCCATACGCGCCCGTTCGGGGCGAAGTCTGTTGTCAGAGCTGTACCCCGCCGGCAGCAAGATCGATCTTGAGTTGCTCGATCTCCTGAGGCGTGAGCTCGACCATGGGCGGCCGCAGCGGGCCGCCGGGCAGTCCCTGGAGGGTGAGTGCGGCCTTGGTCGTCATGACGCCCTGGGTGCGGAACATGCCCGTGTAGACCGGGAGCAGCTTCTGGTGGATCTCGGTCGCCTTCTGGACGTCGCCGCTGGTGTACGCCTCGACCAGCTGGCGCAGCTCGGGGGTGACCACGTGGCCGACGACGGAGACGAAGCCGACGGCGCCCACGGAGAGCAGCGGCAGGTTGAGCATGTCGTCGCCGGAGTACCAGGCGAGCCCGGAGCGTGCGATGGCCCAGCTCGCGCGCCCGAGGTCGCCCTTGGCGTCCTTGTTGGCGACGATCCGCGGGTGCTCGGCGAGCCGGACCAGCGTCTCCGTGTTGATCGGGACGCCGCTGCGGCCGGGAATGTCGTAGAGCATGACCGGCAGCTCGGCGGCGTCGGCGACGGCCGTGAAGTGGCGGTACAGGCCCTCTTGCGGGGGCTTGTTGTAGTACGGGGTCACGACCAGCAGGCCGTGTGCGCCGGTGCGCTCCGCCGCGCGCGCCAGCTCGATGCTGTGGTGGGTGTCGTTCGTGCCGACGCCGGCGACGACGTGGGCACGGTCGCCCACGGCCTCCAGGACGGCTCGTACGAGGTCCGTTTTCTCCACGTCGCTGGTGGTGGGGGACTCGCCGGTGGTGCCGTTGATGATCAGGCCGTCGTTGCCTGCGTCCACCAGGTGCGTGGCGAGCCGCTGCGCGCCGTCGAGGTCAAGTGCGCCGTCCGCCGTGAAGGGCGTGACCATGGCGGTAAGGACCCGCCCGAAGGGGGTCTGCGGAGTGGAGGTCGGAGCCATGGGTTACACGCTACTCGTTGCTCAAGGCGCGGTCTGCCCTCGGGGTGCGCGAAAAGTCCGGACAAAGGAGGAGCCCGGCACTGCCTGCTCGGGGGTTCAAGCAGTGCCGGGTCCGTTTGATCAGGCTAGATGAACTTCTCCAAATGCCGCAATACGGACACTTCGCCCGACTGGCCCGTACATCTGTGCCTGCCCAGGAAACAGGCGTGCGTTACGGCGCCACCCGGCCGTTGGCATTGAAGGCGGCGTACGTGAGCGGCATGAGCTTGGCCCACTCCGCCTCCATCTTCTCGCCGACCATCTCGATCTCACGCTGCGGGAAGGACGGGACCTGGGCGAGCTCGTGCTGGGTGCGCAGACCGAGGAAGTGCATCAGCGAGCGGGCATTGCACGTGGCGTACATCGAGGAGAACAGGCCGACCGGGAGCACCGCGCGGGCGACCTCACGGGCGACGCCCTCCGCGAGAAGCTTCTGGTAGGCGGCGTAGGCCTGCTGGTACGACTCGTCGAGCACACGGTGGACCGTCTCGTACTGCGCCGGCGTTCCTTCCACGAAGGTGTACTTGCCCGGGCGCCCCTCCTGGACCAGCTTTCGGGAGGTGTCGGGCACGTAGAAGACGGGCTGGAGCTCCCGGTACCGGCCGGACTCCTCGTTGTACGACCAACCGACGCGGTGCCGCATGAACTCCCGGAAGACGAAGATCGGCGCACTGATCAGGAAGGTCATCGAGTTGTGCTCGAACGGGCTGCCGTGCCTGTCCCTCATCAAGTAGTTGATCAGGCCTTTCGAGCGCTCCGGGTCCTTCTGCAGCTCGGCGAGGGACTGCTCGCCGAGCGTCGAGACGCGAGCGGCGAACAGGACGTCCGAGTCGGAGGCGCTGGACTTCACCAGTTCGACCGTGACATCACCACGCAGAGCGATGTCGGGGTGGGGGGCATCGGCGGAGGTCAAGAGGATCCTTCCCATCACGGCTTGAGTGGCGCCCACTCTACTCAGTGCGTCGAGCGAGGTTTTTCCCGGTAAGACGGCACTTCGGCGGGTACTCGCGCGTCTGTACCGGTGACAGTCGTTCATTCGCACCCCAGCGTCCTCAGACCTCAGAGAGGAGCAGGCCCCCGATGTTCCGTCGGCGTGAGCCCGTACCCTTCGCCTTCATCGCCGAAGCAGAGCGGTTCCGCAGCAATGTCACTCCCCCGCCCCGTCGGCGTGCGTCCGCGGGGCAGATAGCCGGGCACTGGCTGATGGGACTCACCATCGTGGCCGGGCTCGCAGGGTCCCTGGTGATCGGGACGCCGGCGCTGGAGCAGGATCACCTGTCGACGCGGACGCAGCAGTCCCGGGCGTCCGACGGCCGCTGAGCGGGCCCCGTACTCGGACGGACCCCCGAGGGTGGTGGGTGGGGACACGGGTCGATAGCCTCACCGGGCACAGCCCATGCATGGATGAGCGAGGACCCAGCCGTGCCCCTGTCCTTCCTGACGGCCGACAGCGCCTTCGACACAGCCGACGATGTCGCGCTGCCGTTCGACGACCGCGACCGCTGGCGGCGGCCCTACCGCCCCGGCCCCTGGCGGGTGGGCGCGGCCGCGGTGTGGCTGCTGCTCGCCTCGTACGTGCTGTTCGCGGCGGTGATCATCGCCCTGACCGGCACACCGTCCGCCTCCGCCGTGGTCTTCGGTATCGCGCTGGTGGTCATCACCGTCGCCCTGCGGCTGCTGCGCATGGGCGTGTGGGTGAGCGCGCACGGACTGCGTCAGGTGCGCTTCGTGCACACCCGGACGGTGCCGTGGGAGCGGGTGGCCGCCGTGCGGACGCTGCAGCAGCCGGTGCGCTGGCTGGGGCTGCCGCGCACGGTGCAGGGGCAGGCGCTGATCCTCGTACGCAAGGACCGCTCCGCGGACGCCATGCCGTATCTGCTGACCACGCACAACGCCGACTTCCTGGCCCGGTCCGGGGCGTTCGACCGGGCGGCGGACGCGGTGGAGGCGTGGGCGGCGGAGTACCGGCAGGGCTGAGCCCCCTCCCCCGGGACCGGTGAGGCGTCAGGCCTCGACTGGCCTGCCCTCGTGGAGGGCGATCGCCCGCTGCATGGCCTTACGGGCGCGCGGGGTGTCGCGGGCGTCCTGATAGGCGACGGCCAGACGGAACCAGGTGCGCCAGTCCTCCGGCGCCGCCTCCGTCTCGGCCTTGCGCCGGGCGAAGACCTCGTCGGCCGAGTCACGGTCGACACGGCCGCTGGGCAGCCGCTTGAGCTCGTCTACGGGCAGGCCGCCCTCGGCGTCGAGTTCGGCGGCGAGCCGGTTGGCCCTGTGGACGAACTGGGTGTTCTTCCACAGGAACCACAGACCGATCACCGGCAGGACCAGCACCGCCACGCCGAAGGTGACGGCGAGGACCGTGCCGGTCTTGATGAGCAGCACGCCGCGGCTGCCGACGAGGACGAAGTAGAAGACCAGGACGGCGGCCGTGACGAGGTAGGAGAGTTTCGCGCGCATGGGAGTCCGGCTCAGCCCAGGTCCAGGAAGTTTTCCAGGCCGAACGTGAGCCCCGGCGTGCTCACCACGCGGCGGGCGCCCAGCAGGATGCCCGGCATGAAGCTGCTGTGGTGCAGCGAGTCGTGCCGGACGGTGAGGGTCTCGCCCTCGCCGCCGAGCAGGACCTCCTGGTGCGCGAGCAGACCGCGCAGGCGCACCGCGTGCACGGGCACGCCGTCCACGTCGGCGCCGCGTGCCCCCTCCAGGGCCGTGACCGTGGCGTCCGGCGCGGGCGCCGAGCCCGCCTTGGCGCGCGCCTGCGCAATGAGCTGGGCGGTGCGGGTCGCGGTGCCGCTGGGGGCGTCGACCTTGCCCGGGTGGTGCAGCTCGACGACCTCGACGGACTCGAAGTAGGGCGCGGCGATCTGCGCGAACTTCATGGTGAGGACGGCCCCGATGGAGAAGTTGGGCGCGATCAGCACGCCCGTCTCCGGGGACTGGTCCAGCCAGCCGCGCAGCTGCGTGAGACGCTCGTCGGTCCAGCCCGTCGTACCGACGACGGCGTGGATGCCGTGCCGTACGCAGAAGTCGAGGTTGCCCATCACCGAGGCGGGGGTGGTGAGTTCGACGGCGACCTGGGCGCCGGTCTCGGCCAGGGTCTCCAGCTTGTCGCCCCGGGAGAGGGCCGCGACGAGCTCCATGTCCTCGGCGGCCTCGACCGCCCGTACCGCCTCGGAACCGATACGGCCCTTGGCGCCGAGTACCGCCACGCGCAGCTTGCTCATGTTCTTGCTTCCTTACCGATGACGGGTTCGGGTGTCAGGCGACGGCATCGCGCAGACGCGACGCCTGCTTGTCCTTCAGCGGGCCGATGACCGACAGCGAGGGCCGCTGCCCGAGGACGTCGCGCGCGACCGCGCGGACCTCGTCGGGGGTCACCGCCGCTATGCGGGCCAGCATGTCGTCGACGGACATCTGCTCGCCCCAGCACAGCTCGCTCTTGCCGATACGGTTCATCAGCGCGCCGGTGTCCTCCAGGCCGAGAACCGTGGAGCCGCGGAGCTGGCCGACGGCGCGGGCGATCTCCTCGTCGGACAGGCCGTGCTCGGCGACGTGGTCGAGTTCGTCGCGGCAGATCTTCAGCACGTCGTGCACCTGGGACGGACGGCAGCCGGCGTAGACGCCGAACAGGCCGCAGTCGGCGAAGCCCGAGGTGTACGAGTAGACGCTGTAGGCAAGGCCGCGCTTCTCCCGTACCTCCTGGAAGAGCCGTGACGACATGCCGCCGCCGAGGGCGGTGTTCAGCACGCCGAGGGACCAGCGGCGGTCGTCCGTGCGGGCCAGACCCGGCATGCCGAGCACGACATGGGCCTGCTCGGTCTTGCGGCCGATCAGCTCGACACGGCCGGTGGCGCGGATGGCGCGGCGGCCGTCGCGCGGGGCGATGGGCTGCGCGGCCGGGTCCTTGAGGGCGCCGGCCTTCTCGAAGGCCGCGCGCACCAGGCGTACGACCTTGTTGTGATCGACGTTGCCGGCGCAGGCGACCACCAGGTGGGTCGGGTCGTAGTGCTTCTTGTAGAAGCGGCGGATGCGGTCGGCGGTCAGGGCGTTGACGGTGTCGACCGTGCCGAGGACCGGGCGGCCGAGCGCGTTGTCGCCGAACATCGTGTGCGCGAACAGGTCGTGCACGCAGTCGCCCGGGTCGTCCTCGGTCATCGCGATCTCTTCGAGGATCGCGCCGCGCTCGACGTTCACGTCCTCTTCGAGGATGAGCGAGCCGGTCAGCATGTCGCACACCACGTCGATGGCGAGCGGCAGGTCGGCGTCCAGCACGCGTGCGTAGTAGCACGTGTACTCCTTCGCCGTGAACGCGTTCATCTCGCCACCGACCGCGTCCAGGGCGGAGGAGATGTCCAGGGCGCTTCTGCGCTGCGTGCCCTTGAAGAGCAGGTGCTCCAGGTAGTGCGTGGCGCCGTTGAGGGACGGCGTCTCGTCACGGGAGCCGACGTGCGCCCAGATGCCGAAGGTGGCGGAGCGCACGGAGGGCAGGGTCTCGGTGACGATGCGCAGGCCACCGGGGAGGGTGGTCTTGCGGACCGTGCCGATGCCGGCCTCGCCCTTGATGAGGGTTTGGGTACGGGCGACGGCCCGCGCCTCAGAAGAGGAGCGGGCCGTCACCTTGGAGCCACGGGACGTCACTGGTCGGCGTCGTCCTTCTTGTCCTCGGGAGCTTCCTCGCCCTCGATCACGGGGATCAGGGAGAGCTTGCCGCGGGAGTCGATCTCGGCGATCTCGACCTGGACCTTGTGGCCCACACCGAGCACGTCCTCGACGTTCTCCACGCGCTTGCCGCCGGCCAGCTTGCGGATCTGCGAGATGTGCAGCAGACCATCCTTGCCGGGCAGCAGGGAGACGAACGCGCCGAAGGTGGTCGTCTTCACGACCGTGCCCAGGTAGCGCTCGCCGACCTCGGGCATCGTCGGGTTGGCGATGCCGTTGATCGTGGCGCGGGCGGCCTCGGCGGCCGGGCCGTCGGCGGCACCGATGTAGATCGTGCCGTCGTCCTCGATGGTGATCTCGGCGCCCGTGTCCTCCTGGATCTGGTTGATCATCTTGCCCTTGGGGCCGATGACCTCACCGATCTTGTCGACCGGGATCTTCACGGTGATGATCCGAGGCGCGTTCGGGGACATCTCGTCGGGCCGGTCGATGGCCTCCATCATCACGTCGAGGATGTGGAGACGCGCGTCACGGGCCTGCTTCAGTGCGGCGGCGAGCACGGAGGCCGGGATGCCGTCCAGCTTGGTGTCGAGCTGGAGGGCGGTCACGAACTCCTTGGTGCCGGCGACCTTGAAGTCCATGTCACCGAAGGCGTCCTCCGCACCGAGGATGTCGGTGAGGGTGACGTAGTGCGTCTCGCCCTCGATCTCCTGGGAGATCAGGCCCATGGCGATACCGGCGACGGGGGCCTTCAGCGGCACACCGGCGTTCAGCAGCGACATGGTGGAGGCGCAGACCGAGCCCATGGACGTCGAGCCGTTGGAGCTCAGCGCCTCGGAGACCTGGCGGATCGCGTAGGGGAACTCCTCGCGGGTCGGCAGGACCGGCACGAGGGCGCGCTCGGCGAGGGCGCCGTGGCCGATCTCGCGGCGCTTCGGGGAACCGACGCGGCCGGTCTCGCCGGTGGAGTACGGCGGGAAGTTGTAGTTGTGCATGTAGCGCTTGCGGGTCACCGGGGAGAGGGTGTCCAGCTGCTGCTCCATGCGGAGCATGTTCAGGGTGGTGACGCCCAGGATCTGGGTCTCGCCACGCTCGAACACCGCGGAACCGTGCACGCGCGGGATGGCCTCGACCTCGGCGGCGAGCGTACGGATGTCCGTCACGCCACGGCCGTCGATGCGCTTCTTCTCCTTGATCACGCGCTCGCGGACCAGCTGCTTGGTGAGCGAGCGGTACGCGGCGGAGATCTCCTTCTCGCGGCCCTCGAACTCCGGCAGGAGCTTCTCGGCGGCGAGGGTCTTCACGCGGTCCAGCTCGGACTCGCGCTCCTGCTTGCCGGCGATGGTGAGCGCCTGGGCGAGCTCGGGCTTGACCGCGGCGGTGAGCGCCTCCAGGACGTCGTCCTGGTAGTCGAGGAAGATCGGGAACTCGCCGGTCGGCTTGGCGGCCTTGGCGGCGAGGTCCGACTGGGCCTTGCACAGGACCTTGATGAAGGGCTTCGCGGCGTCCAGACCGGCGGCGACGACCTCCTCGGTCGGCGCCTCGGAGCCGCCCTCGACCAGCTTGATGGTCTTCTCGGTGGCCTCGGCCTCGACCATCATGATCGCGACGTCGCCGTCCTCCAGGACGCGGCCCGCGACGACCATGTCGAAGACGGCGTCCTCGAGCTCGGTGTGCGTCGGGAAGGCCACCCACTGGCCGCGGATCAGCGCGACGCGGACGCCGCCGATCGGGCCGGAGAAGGGCAGGCCGGCCAGCTGCGTGGACGCGGAGGCGGCGTTGATCGCCACGACGTCGTACAGGTGGTCGGGGTTGAGCGCCATGATCGTGGCGACGACCTGGATCTCGTTGCGCAGGCCCTTCCTGAAGGACGGGCGCAGCGGGCGGTCGATGAGGCGGCAGGTGAGGATCGCGTCCTCGGAGGGCCGGCCCTCACGGCGGAAGAAGCTGCCGGGGATCTTGCCGGCGGCGTACATCCGCTCCTCGACGTCCACCGTCAGCGGGAAGAAGTCGAGCTGGTCCTTGGGCTGCTTGGAGGCGGTGGTGGCCGACAGCACCATGGTGTCGTCGTCCAGGTACGCCACGGCGGAACCGGCGGCCTGCTTGGCCAGGCGGCCCGTCTCGAAGCGGATGGTGCGGGTGCCGAATGCGCCGTTGTCGATAACGGCCTCGGCGTAGTGGGTCTCGTTCTCCACTAGCGTTTTCTCCTCGTCTTCGTCCCTCCTCGCCCGTGTTGGCGGGGGGACGGTGGCGGAGAAGCGCTCCGTCTGGTGCGGGCCGGTCTTCGATCGAAGCACCCGGGTCACTTCCCCCGGGGGCCACTACCGAGGACCGGCGGCGGCGCGGTGCGCTCCTCCTCGTTCGTCTTGTGATCCCGCCTACCCCGATGGGAGGGCGGACTCACGCGGTGTCGTGCGTACTGCGATGTGTCGTGCGTACTGCGTCACGTCGTGCGCGCGGCGTTGCGTGGTGCCTACTGCGTCACGTCGTGCGCACGGCGTTGTGCTACCACACTACAAAGGGGTGGTGACACTCCGCACGTACAGCAAAGGGAGCGGCCCCCTCGTAGTGGGAACCGCTCCCTTCACGGCGTCTTACTTGGCGCCCGCCGCACCGCGGCGGATGCCGAGGCGGTCGACCAGCGCACGGAAGCGCTGGATGTCCTTCTTGGCGAGGTACTGCAGCAGCCGGCGGCGCTGACCGACCAGGATCAGCAGACCACGGCGGGAGTGGTGGTCGTGCTTGTGGGTCTTGAGGTGCTCCGTCAGGTCGGAGATCCGACGCGACAGCAGAGCGACCTGGACCTCGGGGGAGCCGGTGTCACCCTCCTTGGTACCGAACTCGGAGATGATCTGCTTCTTCGTAACGGCGTCGAGCGACACGCGTACTCCTCATAGTCTGTGAATGGCCACCGAGTGCCCCCGGTCTGCATCTCGGGGGAGCTTCCATGACTCGGAAGGCGGGGATCCGCTGGGCGCGGCCTCCAGTGCCCAAGGCTCCGGGGGTGCGTACACAAACGGCCGTCAGCCAGGGTACCAGCTGGTGAGGACCGCTCCGCCCACGGCAGCCGAAGCGCCCTGACGGCGGCAGGGCGGCCACTAGATGAATGAGTCCGATGTGTGTGCTGGTCGCGACCATGGCGAAGGGCGCCCGTTGGTCAGTGTGTGAAGACAAACCTGGACGCCCTTCTGGC
>NZ_JBFBJT010000195.1:0-10926 GCF_040686175.1 Streptomyces sp. NPDC086077
CGCGGGGTGCCCGCCCCCCCCTCCCGCCCCACCCCGCCACTGCGGCCGTACGTGGTCCCGGGTGACGACGACGGTGTCCGCGTCGGGCGGTTCCGTCGTGCCCAGGACGGTGACGCGGGCGATCGCGGAGCGGGACAGCAGCTCCGCGACCGTCACCGTGCCCGTGAGACCGGCCGCGCCCGGGTAGAGCACGGCGCGGCCCACCTCGTCGGGGGCGCCGTCCGTCACCTCGTAGCCCTGTGCCGTCAGCCTCCGACGGGCCGACAGCAGGGCCGCCTCCGACTCCACCGCGAAGGACAGCGCGACCCGGGGACGCTCGTCCCGGACGAGGTGCGTGCAGCCGAACGTGCCGTCGGGAAGGACGAGTTCGGCTGCCAGCTCCTGGAGGAGGTGGTCGGCCCCGCGCAGGTCCTTCAGGCCCGCGTCCACGGTGAGGACGTACGAGGTCACGAGGGCAGGACCCACACCGGGTTGGAGTAGAACCACAGGTCCAGCCACGGGTCGGCGTCGCCGACGACGTCGAGCGCCGGGCCCGCCGGGTCCACGGCCGCGCCCATGGCGCCGACGGCGCCGCGCTTGCCGTCGGTGCCGCGCAGCCGCACGTAGACGGGGCGGTCGACCTTGCCGAGGTCGTAGGTGAGGCGGACGGTGCCGCTGGACCTGTTGACCTCGTACGACTTGACGACCTTGGCGGTCGGCGCGGTGAAGGTGTCCTTGTCGGAGACCTCGCCCGTCACGTCGCCCTGGATGACGTCGACGCGCGCCAGCGTCGGGAGGAAGCCCGCCCAGTTGGGGCCGCCGGCCAGTGCCACGTCCACGGTGAGCGTGACCTTCGTGCCCTTGCGCACGTGCAGGGCGCCGCCGAGCGTGGCCCAGCGGCTGCCGCCGGAGACACGGACGTCGAGTCCGCTGATCAGCTGACCGTGGTCGACCCAGATGCGGCCCGCGCGGATGCCGTCCATGACGGCGGCGTAGGAGAAGCCGTCGGCGCCGACGTGGGTGCGGCTGTAGTAGCCGGGCCAGTAGTCGCCCTGGGTGACGTCGATCTTGCCGGCGTAGACCGGGTCGTCGTAGCGGCCGTTGGCGTTGAAGTCGCCGCCGCCGCGTGCCGCCGTGTCGGCGTAGACCTGGTGGGAGTCGGAGTTGGCGGTGATCCACCAGGGCTTGCCCTCGGCCAGGAGGCTGTCCCACAGGCCGCCGACGGTGGCGGTCATCCAGTCGAAGCCGCCCCAGGTGCGGTAGCTCTCCAGCGGGTAGCCCGCGAAGGAGTCGGCGCTGGGGTTGTTGTCGTAGATGCCACGGGCCCGGCCCATGCCGAGCGGTGCGGGGATGCCGGCGGCCTGGTGGCCGGGGGCGCCCTCGAAGCCGACGGCGATCTGGTGGCTCGCGGGGGACGCGTCACGCCAGGCGCGGATCTCGTGCGGGGAGTCGACACCGCGCCGCGCCGGGTGGTTGGCGAGCATCAGCGCGTCCCTGACCTTGCGCCGCTTCACCTGGTCGGAGAGGAAGGCGAGGCCCGCGACGGCCAGCGCCTCGTTGGCGGGCGAGGAGCCGGAGGCGTTCTTGACGCTGCCGTCGTAGTCCGTCTCGAACTGCTTGAGGACGGAGACCTCGTTGCGGCCGGGGTGCACGAAGACCGTGCCGTGCTCGGCGGACGGGATGTTCCACTCCAGGCCCTGGAAGACGAGGGTGTCCTCGTAGGCGGCGCGGGCCTGCTGGATGTCCGGGTTGACCTTCTCCACACCGATCTTGGCGTGGGTGGCGCTGCCGTGGTCGGTGATGACCAGCCAGTCCATGCCGTGCTTGGCGCCCTGGCGGACCTGGTCCACCACGCGGTACTTGCCGTCGCTGCTGTACTGCGTGTGGATGTGGTGGTCACCGGCGAGCCACAGGAAACCCTTGCCGTGGCGGTTGCCGGGGGCGGCGGCCGCGGGGGCGGCGCCCGTGGCGGCCGCGGCGCCCGACAGCACGCTGCCGGCGGCCAGGCCCGCGCCCAGCAGACCGGCGCGGCGCAGCAGCGAGCGGCGGGATCCCTGCTCGGGGGTCAGGGCGTCGTCGGGCACGGAGGTGTCGAAGGCGGCCGGCAGCGCCGCGTGCTCGTGGCCGTGGTCGTGGTCATGTCCGTGGTGGTGATGCCCGGGTCCGTGGCTGTGCCCCATGATGTGCGCCTCCTGAATCAGCGACGCTGCTGCGCCGTGTGAGGAGAATCGAGGCAGCAGATGAACTTTCAACGGCCTTCGTGTGATCCGCGGGCGTCAAGGGAACGACCGCTCGATCCCCCGCGCACCGTTCCCCCAACTTTCCTCAGCCACAACGGCATTTACAGCCGAGCTCAGGCACCCCTCCCCTCCCATGCCCCCCTAGGCAGTAACCTGGACCGCTTAGGCCTCGAAGGGACGTGTCCATGGCCAGAGCCGGCCTCACCGTCGACCGCCTGGTCGCGGCCGCCGCCGACCTCGCCGACGAAGTCGGCTTCGACCAGGTCACGCTCTCCGCGCTGGCCCGGCGCTTCGGCGTCAAGGACGCGAGTCTGTACTCGCACGTCCGCAACCTCCAGGACCTGCGCACCCGCATGGCCCTGCTGGCGGGCGGCGAGATGATCGACCGGATCGCGGAGGCGGTGGCGGGGCGGGCCGGCAAGGACGCGCTGGCCGCCTTCGCCGGCGCCTACCGGGAGTACGCGCTCGCCCACCCGGGCCGGTACGCCGCCACCCAGATCCGCGTCGACCAGGATCTCGTCGCCGACGCCCCCGCCATGCGGCGCACCGCCGACATCACCTACGGCATGCTCCGCGCCTACGGCTTGGACGAGCCCGATCTCACCGATGCCGTACGCCTGTTGCGCAGCAGTTTCCACGGTTTCTGCGCACTGGAGGCCTCCGGCGGCTTCGGCGCGCCACGGGACGTGCGGGCCTCATGGGAACGGGCCGTCGACGCCCTGCACATCGCACTGGAGCACTGGCCCGCGCGCTCCGCTCCGCGGCCGTAGGAACCCCCGCCGGTCGGCCGGGCCGTGAACCGCACGACGGCGACCGGGTCAGCCACTGAGCGCCTGCACGTCGTCGTACGTCGGCGCCGGGCCGTGGGGCGCCCGGCCCTCCCGTACTTCCGCGACGGCCTGCAGGGCGGCGCCCAGCGCACGCCGGTAGAGCAGCGAGCCGAGGCTTACCCGGCGCACACCGAGGTCGGTGAGGCGGGTGAGGGTGGGGCCGGACGGTGAGCAGAGGACGTTGAGGGGCACGTCGAGGTGTTTCACGAGTGCGGCGATCTCGGCGGGGTCGGTGAGGCCGGGGACGAAGACGCCGTCCGCGCCCGCCTGTTGGTAGGCGTCCAGGCGGGCGAGTGTCTCCGCGCGGCGATCGTGGCCGCCGAGCCAGTACGTGTCCGTGCGGGCGTTGACGAACAGGCCGGGGGCTGCCGACTTGACAGCGGCGATCTTCGCCGCGTGCCGGGCGGCAGGGGCGAGGCCGTCCTCCAGGTTGATGCCGACGGCACCGACGACCGCCAGCTGCCGCGCGAACTCCCCCACCTCTTCCGGGACCTCGCTGAAGCCGCCCTCCGCGTCGACGGAGAGCAGGAACGGCCCCCTGCCCAGCGTGAGGGCCAGCCGTAGCGTCTCGTCCCGGGTCCCCGCCGCCCCGTCGGGCAGCCCGGCCGCCGCGGCGACCCCGAGGCTGGTCGTGCCGATCGCCGAGAAGCCCTGCGCCGCGAGCGCCCGCGCCGAGGCGTGGTCCCAGGCGTTGGGGAGCAGCAGGGCTTCGGCGCGGTGGTGGAGTGCCGCGAAGCGGGTCATGACAGCCATGAGCGCACGGTAGGCGCGGATCGCTTCGGCCCCGGCCGAAGTGTCGGGGTGCGGCGGCGGCGCGCCCGGTCTCAGATGGCCGTCACGGTCCAGGACGGCGCTGTGGTCCCTCCGTCCGTCACCGTGAACCGGAAGCACGCGGCGGATCCGGAGGCCCACCGTACGTGCAGCTCACAGCCGTCGCGCACGTCAACCGAGACCAGCCGCGGAAGCGGTTGCGGATCCACCTCCCCGCTCAGCCGGGCGAGGGCGACGAACAGTGCGGGTGTGCCGGTGACGGTGCCGGTGAGGGTGTCGTCGAGCCCGACGACCGGGACGAGCTCGGCGCGCGGGCCGTCCCCGGCCGCCCACCCCGTGACCCGTACCGGGGTCCCGGCCGTCGCGCCCGTCACCAGGTGCGCGCGGACCTCCACCGCGCCCTCGGCGACCACCAGGCTGGTGACCCGGATCCCGTCACGGACGGTGTGCCGGGAGGCCGCCCAGCCCTCGCCCACCCCGAGCGGCACGATCTCCGTCCGGCTCGCGTCGTCCCCGACGATCACGCTGTTGTCGTACGACGCCGAAGGGACCGTCACGGTCGAGTAGGCGAGCCGCGTGTAGTGGGGGTCGTAGCGCACGTCCTCGCTGCCGTGGTTGTGGAGCCGGACCACGCCGTCCGAACGCGTCGACTGCACCAGCCAGTTGGGCGGCCCGACCGGCGTGACCGCGTCGGCGCGGTCCGCCGGACCCGGTTCCTCGGTCGCCGTCCACGCCTCGTCACCGGGGGGCAGGAGCAGGCCGAGGAAGCCCTTGCCGGCCCAGTACGGGGACGCCGGACCGGAGTAGGCCTGCAGCAGCGCCTCGTCGGGGCCGTGCCAGCCCAGGGTCAGCAGTCCGTTCTCGTCCACCGCTGCCCGGTCCAGGAAGTACCGCAGGGCGCCCGACGCCAGCCGCCGGGTCTCCCCCGGGGCCAGCGGGGTGTGGCCGGTGAGCGCGCCCAGCCACAGCGGGGCCGCGGTGGCGAAGCGGTAGGTGAGGGAGCGGCCCTGGTGCATCGGGGCGCCGTCGGCTCCGAACAGGCGGGCGTAGCCGTCGAGATACCGGGCGAGCCGGTCGCCGTACAGCTCCAGCAGCCGGCTGTCGTCGGCGAGCCAGGCGTGCAGGACCGGGTAGAGGTGCATCGCCCAGCCGTTGTAGTGGTCGAACTTGCGGCCGTCCCCGTCGGTGTACCACCCGTCCCCGACGTACCACTCCTCGATGCGCTCCAGCCCCCGGTCGATCGCCGTGCGGGACGCCTCCGTCTCGTGACCCACGTCCTGGAGGAACCCGCCGACCGTCACCGGGAACAGTTCCCAGTTGTTCGGCCAGGGCCGCGCCGTGAGCGCGTCGGTGAGCCAGGCTGCCGTCCGCCGACGTACGGGGTCGCCGAGCCGGTCCCACAGCAGTTCGCGGGTCAGGCGCAGGCCGAGGGCGATGGACGCCGCCTCCACCAGGGGCTGGCTGTGGTCCAGGACACGGGGCCAGACGCCGGCGACGCCGGCCGCGAGCCCGTCCGCGTACCGCTCGAGGACGGTGCCGTCCTGCCGCAAGGCCGCCAGCAGAAACGTACGGGCGTAGCCCTCCAGGCCGTCCGAGAGCCTGCCGGACGAGCTGGTGTGGTCGCCGGGCAGGTCGTAGAGGGCGTGGTCCTCGGTGGCGTACGGCTCCACGGCGGCGAGCAGGGCGTCGGCGGCGGCCTCCCAGTGGGCACGTGTGTAACCGGTGTACGGGCTGCGGGTGCGGTCGTCCGGGGGCAGATCCATCGGCGGGCTCCCTTCGGCTCCTCGGTCAGGTCGTGAAGGCTGACGGCTGGACGGTACCGCCGTTCGGCAAGCGCTTTCCGGCATTGCCCCGGTCGGCGAGGCCGGTGCCGAGCCGGCGAAATGTTCGGGGGTGGGCGAACGACTCCGTCGACTAGCGTCGGTGCCATGACCAGCAACACCCCGGGAGCCCCGCTCGGCCTCGCCGAGGCCCTCGCCGCCGGGACGGTCGTGCTCGACGGCGGTATGTCCAACCAGCTGGAGTCGGCCGGCCACGATCTCGGCGACGAGTTGTGGTCGGCGCGGCTGCTCGCCGAGCGGCCCGAGGCGATCACCGAGGCGCACCTCGCGTACTTCCTGGCGGGCGCCGGCGTGGCCATCACCTCCAGCTACCAGGCCACCTTCGAGGGCTTCGCGAAGTACGGCATCAGCCATGACCGGGCGGTCGAACTGCTGCGGCTCAGCGTGGCGTCGGCGCGTGTGGCGGCGGCGCGGGCGGCGGCACGGGGAGTCACCCGTCCACTCTGGGTGGCGGCCTCGGTCGGGCCCTACGGGGCGATGCTCGCGGACGGTTCGGAGTACCGGGGCCGCTACGGGCTGACGGTGGACGAGCTGGAACGCTTCCACCGCCCCCGGATGGAGGCCCTCGCCGCCGCCGGTCCCGACGTGCTGGCCCTGGAAACGGTCCCGGACGCCGACGAGGCGACGGCCCTGCTGCGGGCGGTGCGCGGGCTCGGCGTGCCGGCCTGGCTGTCGTACACCGTGGCCGGCGACCGCACCCGCGCCGGCGGGCCGCTGGAGGAGGCCTTCGCCCTGGCCACCGACGTGGACGAGGTGATCGCGGTGGGTGTGAACTGCTGCGCGCCGCAGGACGTCGACGCCGCCGTCGCGCTCGCGGCCCGGGTGACCGGCAAGCCGGTGGTGGCCTACCCCAACAGCGGCGAGGCCTGGGACGCCCGGGCACGTGCCTGGAGCGGCGGCTCCACGTTCACGCCGGAGCAGGTCCTGGGCTGGCGCGGCTCCGGCGCCCGCCTGATCGGCGGGTGCTGCCGGGTGGGGCCGGAGGCGATCAGGTCCGTCGCGCGGACGCTGGCGGGTTGACCGGGGACCCCGCCAGCCGTCAGTGCCGTCGGGCGCCGCTGGTGCGGCGCAGGAGTCGTACGACCGACCGCATCTCCGCGTCGCGCGCAGGCGCGCCGTCCGTCGCCGGGGCGGACGCGGCGTCCCGGTCGCCGAGATCGGATGTCCACAGTGCGAACTCCCGGTCGCGCGGCCCGTAGGCGGTGTACGGCTCCTTCGTCGGCCCCCGCTCCCCCGCCTCACCCCGCGCCCCTGCCTCACCTCGCCCCGCCGGCCCGTCCCGCTCCCCCGCCTCGCTCTCGCCGAAGATCCGCACCGGGTGCGAGTCGTCCCACGGCTGCCAGCCCGGGTCGCCGTCGGCCGCGAACCGCACCCAAGCCGTGTGCATCGCGTCGCCCAGCTCCGTCGGCGCGCCCCAGCCCGCCAGCCGGGCCGACTCGGGAGCTTCCCCGGTGTTGAAGACGAAACCGAGCTCCAGGGCGTGGCAGGCGCCGAGCCCGGGCCGCAGCGAGGGCCAGGCGAACTCGTAGACGTACGCCGATCCGGGGCGGGCGTCGGCCAGCCGGTGCAGCGGCCGACGCAGCAGGTGGTCGGTGACCAGCTGGCCGACGATCTCGGCGGTGCCGGCCTCGGGGTGCAGGGCGCGATAGCCGCGCGGCACCTCGTGGCCGCAGCGGCAGCGGGCCATCGCGCCCGCCAGGGCGACGGCGCCGAGCCGGTCGATCCGCTCCAGCAGGCCACCGGGCACGAGCCAGAGCCGGTACTCGTCGCGGGTCCAGCCCAGCAGCAGGTCGACGCCGGACGCGGCCTCCCCGTCGACCAGCGCCTCCAGGGGATCGCGGGGTACGAGGTCGCCGTCGACGACGATCCCGAAGGCCGGCCCGCCCACCACCGGGCTGCTGAGCCGGCCGATCTCGGCCTGGGTGCGCAAGAGCAGTTCGGGGTCGACGGCGGCGAAGGCCTCGGCCGTCGCGGGCACCTTCAGCCGGGCCGCCATGCGGCGCACCATCCGCCGTACCTTGTCGCGCTCGACGACCTCCGGCGGCCCGCTCTGCAGGACGGCCCGCCGGAACAGGCCCTGCGCCTGCGGTGCGGCGATCAGGGCACCGGCGCTGATCGCCCCGGCCGACTGCCCGGCCAGGGTCACACGGCCGGGATCCCCGCCGAAGGCCCCGATCGACTCCTGTACCCAGCGCAGGGCGGCGAGCTGGTCCCGCAGGCCGGAGTTGGCGGGGGTGTCCGGGAACAAGCCGTATCCCTCGACGCCCAGCCGGTAGTTGACGGAGACGAGGACGACACCGTCGCGTGCGAAGGAGTGCCCGTCGTACACGGGAACGCATGACGATCCCCTCGTCAGGGCGCCGCCGTGCAGCCACACGAGCACCGGGAGGCGGGCTCCCGGGGCGGGTTCGGGGGTCCAGACGTTGAGGTTGAGGCAGTCTTCCCCGGGGACGACCGGGTCGCACAGGTACTGGGCGAACGCCTCCGAGTACGGCGGCTTCGGCGGCGTGGGGCCGAAGGCGCCGGCGTCGCGCACGCCGTCCCACGGCTCCGGCGGCACGGGAGGCCGAAACCGGTTCCGGCCGAAGGGGGGTGCCGCGTAAGGGATTCCGCGGAAGACGGCGACGCCGTCCTCGTGGCGGCCGCGCACGGCCCCGTACGGCGTCCTGACCACGGGGCCCGCCACCTCTGACGCCCTCATCCGCCCACCAGCCCTTCACCGCGCCTGTGCACCGCTCCGGTCAGAGCATCACATCACCGTGATGCGTTCCGGCGCACGAGCGGGGAGTCGGGGCTCCGGGTGGGCTGTTCGGCGTACACGCCGACGCGGGGGAAGCGGCCACGTCCGACCGCCGATTGCTCCTGCGCCCGACGCGGATCTACGGTGGATGAGCCGTCGAAGACGCTTCCACCCCGACTCGCCTCCGCTCCCTCACTCCCCAGGAGGGTCATGCCCAGTGTCCCGCCGCCAAGGGCCGTGTTCGCCATGGATCCGGTGCACCTCCCGCTGCTCTTCCCCGCTCCGCTCCTCGCGCGGCTGCGACAGGCGGTGGACATCGATCCGGCGGTCGTCGTACGGGACTTCACCGACCCCGGCGTCACGGAGGTGCTGTCCCGCGCCGAGGTGCTGATCACCGGCTGGGGCTGTCCGCGGCTGGGCGAGGACGTACTCACCGCGGCTCCTCGCCTGCGCGCGGTGCTGCATGCCGCCGGCTCCGTCCGCTCGCTCGTCGGCGAGGCCCTGTGGAAGCGCGGCGTCGCCGTGTCCAGCGCGGTCACCGGCAACGCGGTGCCGGTGGCGGAGTACACGCTCGCGATGATCCTGCTCGCCGGAAAGGACGTCTTCGCCCACCGGGAGCGCTTCCGCGCCACCCACGCCCGACCGGCCGCCGCGCAGACGGCGGCGACGGGGAACCTGGGCCGCCGCGTCGGCGTCGTCGGCGCCTCCCGCGTGGGGCGCAGACTCCTCGAACTGCTGCGGCCCCACGACTTCGAGATCCTGCTCCACGACCCCTACGTGGACGCCGCCGGGGCGTCCGCGCTCGGCGCCCGCTGGTTGCCGCTGGAAGCCCTGCTGGCCGGCAGCGACATCGTCACCCTGCACGCCCCCGACATTCCCGGGACCCGCCACCTGCTGAACCGGGAGCGCCTCGCCCTGATCCGGGACGGCGGGGTGCTCGTCAACACCTCACGGGGCGCCCTCGTCGACCACGCCGCCCTTACCGACGAACTGGTCGCGGGCCGGCTCGGCGCGATCCTGGACGTCACCGAACCCGAACCGCTCCCGCCGGACTCCCCCCTCTACACCCTCCCCAACGTCTTCCTCACCCCGCACGTCGCCGGTTCCCTGGGCAACGAGCTCGAACGCCTCGGCCACATCGTCTGCGAGGAGCTGGACCGCCTGGCAGCAGGCCTGCCGCTCGCTCACCAGGTCCACCACGCGGATTTGACACGGGTCGCCTGACCTTCCGGTGCCGACGCGGCGACGGCCCTCGCGGTGCACGCCGCCCGCCGATCAGGGGAGCTACGCCGCCGATCAGGACAGCAGCCCCGCGGCCCAGCCGATCCCGCCCCGCAGGTGGGCGCGGAAGTCGGGGTCCGCGTAGGCCTCGGAGGCGTGCCCGAGCGCCGTGTAGAAGACGCGGCCGGCACCCTGCTCACGGCACCAGACCAGCGGATGGTCCTCGCCCATCCCGCCGCCCTCGTACGAGGTCTCGTCGGCGGACACGAGGACGCGCGCCGCGCCGCGTGGGCCGGCGCGGAAGTCGTACCACTCGTCGGTGAAGTGCCAGACGGCCGGCAGATGCCGGGTCGCGGGATGGTCGCGGTCCGCCACGAGCGCCTTGCCCGGCTGGTACGCGGGGTGGCGGGCGAAGCGGGCGCCGAGCAGTTCGCCGTAGTACGGCCAGTCGTACTCGGTGCAGGCTGCCGCGTGGACGCCGGCGAAACCCCCGCCCGACCCGACGTACGCGGCGAGCCGCTCGCGGCCGGGCGGGGTGAGGACCTCGCCGCTGGTGGACAGGAAGAGCACGGCGGCGTACTCGTCCAGCGGGGCCTCCAGGACCGCCGGGTCCTCGGTGTGCTCGATGTCGAACGACCCGAGAGCGTCCACCGCGGCCACGGCCTCCGGTATGGAGTCGTGGCGGTAGTCGCTGGTGCGGGTGTAGACGAGGAGTCGCGCTGCCATGGGACACGAGCCTAGGCGCGAGCGGGCGACCGCGCCGCCGTCACGATCAACGGATCAGCAGCAGAGCCGCCGAGCAGCCCGAGACCAGAAGGCACGCGCAGACGGTGTGGACTCTCAGCAGGACCCGACGCAGCTCCGCGTAGCGTGTTTCGTATTCGCCCCGCAGGTACTTGGCCCGGTCGGCGGTGGCCTGCAGGGCCTGCCGTGTGAGGCCCAAGCGCTGCCGTACGTAGTGCTCGGTGAGGTCTTCCGCCTGCCCGGTCGTGAGCCACGGCAGGCGGCCGCAGAGCGCCGCGGCCTCGGACCGTGCCTGCTCCCGCTCGGCCTGCGCGAGGAGATAGCCCTCGGCCTCGTTGGCGAGTACGGCGCCCTGTGCGTCCTCGGGGGTGCCGGAGCGGCCGGATCTCATGACCGCTCGCCTCCGGGCCGGTCGGCCGCCCGGACGGCCACGTGGCCGTGGTCCTCCAGCTCGTACTGCTGGCTGATGTCGGGGTGGTGCAGGTCGAACGCCGGGGATTCGCTGCGGATCCGCGGCAGGGTGAGGAAGTTGTGCCGCGGCGGCGGGCAGGAGGTCGCCC
>NZ_JBFBJT010000196.1:0-10924 GCF_040686175.1 Streptomyces sp. NPDC086077
ACGCCAACACGCTCGTCACCGTCGCCGGACGGCTCGCCAGGCAAACGGGCAAGGTGATGTATCACTGCCACATCTTCGACCATGAGGACGAAGGCATGATGCGACCCTTCGTGATCATGCCCTCGTCGGTGCACAAGGTCCACCACATGCTGATGGAGATGAACAGTGCCATGAGCACGGGCCACACGTCGCAGCAGCACTCCGGGATGAAGATGTAGCACACGCACGCGTCGCGAGTGCGGTCTCCTCCCGCCGGCAGCCTGGGGAGGAGACCTGCCGATCAGCCCGTCGGCGGAGCGCACGAGAGGAGTGGAGTCCAGCGCTTCACCGGCCTGACCGTGATCACCGAGGCCCCACCCCCGGTCCGCCTACACTGAGCGCATGGCGACGACGATCGATCCCCTCAACCCCGACGAGGAAGCATTCCTTCGGGCGCTCGGAAGGGTGATGACCTTCCTTCCTCGCGTCGTCGACGCCGACATGCTCGAGGAGCAGGAGATCACCGGCACCGAGTACATGGTCATGGTCCATCTGTCGGACGCCCCGCACCACCAGCTCTCCATGAGCGAGCTGGCCAAGGCCTGTGGACTTTCCATCAGCGGCATGTCGCGGCTGGTGAACCGCCTGGAAGACCAAGGACTCGTCCGCCGCGCGCGGTCTCCTGAGGACAGACGGTCCCTCCTCGTCCTGCTGACGCCCCCGGGACGGACCCGGCTCGAGCAGGCGTGGCCCACCAATCTCGCCAGCGTCCGACGGCACGTTTTCTCCCGACTGCAGGGATGTGATGTCGCCGCCGCTGCAGAGGTGCTGGGACGCATCGCCCCCGGCCACTAGCGGGTCGGTGGACGCGGGCCCGCTGCTCACACTGCGTTTCGGCGGGCATCACTTCGTATGCGAACCAGCCCAGCCCTTCCGAGAAGACAACAGCGAAACCACCAACTGGGCTCGACTTTCGTCGACGCCCCATCGCCGCTCGGCGCGGACTGCGGAAAAATGGGAGTCGTGCTCTCGATGAGCGAAAGGGGAGCATCGTGTCCAAGATCGCCCTTTTCGGAGCCGGCGGCACCATCGGCTCCCGCATCGTTGATGAGGCGCTCAGCCGCGGCCATCACGTCACCGCAGTGGTGCGCGACCCGTCGAAATACACCAAAACGGACGACCACCTGGCCGTGACCACAGGCGACGTCCTGGACCCCCGTTCCGTCGCCTCCGTCGCCGCAGGACAGGACGTGGTGGTCAGCGCAGTCGGCGGCGGCAACGGGCCGGGCCACATCGCCACCATCAAACCCAGTGCAGAATCACTCGTCACCGGACTCCGCGAAGCGGAAGACCACCCTCCGCGACTCATCGCGGTCGGCGGCGCCGGCTCACTGCGCACACCGGCCGGCAACCTCGTCTGGGACGCCGAGGGACTGCCGGAGGACCTTCTCCAGGTCATGCATGCCCACGGGGACGCACTGGACGTCTACCGCGGCGTGAGCGACCTTGAGTGGACGAACTGCAGCCCCCCGGCGTCGATCCAGCCCGGCGAACGCACCGGCACCTACCGCACCGACCAGGACGATCTGATCGTCGACGACGACGGCAACAGTCACATCAGCGCCGAGGACTACGCCGTCGCCATCGTGGACGAGATCGAAAAGCCCCAACACATCGGCGAGCGCTTCACCGTCGGCTACTGACTCGCCGCCTGCCGTCACGCCCAGGAGGCGCAGTGACATGGGAGCAGGCCCGCAAGGTCCGCCAGGGTGACTCAGTGGGGCCGGGCCTCAGCACTCCCCGCGCCACGTGACTCCCGTGATCACGACGCCTGGGGCGACATCGCCGCTGTACGTGCCGGGGCCGGGGTTGTAGTGGACGCAGAAGTTGTCCTGCAGCCCCTGCCAGTCGTAGTGGATGTCGACGTGGTCGTAACCCGGGGACGGGTAGCCGTTGTTGAAGAACGACTGGTAGTACGCCCGCCCGCTCCAGTTCCCCGCGGTCCTCACGACCATGGGGCCCGTGCGCTCCGGACCCTGCCAGGCACAGAAGTAGCCCCGGGGGCAGCCCGGCGGGTCCGGTTCGGCCGAGGCGCTGGGCGCGGAGGCGAAGACCGCCGCGAAGGCGGCGGAGACGGCGGCGATGCTCACGGCAGAAACGCGCATGACTGGTCCTCGAAACCTTTTGGCGTGGTCGGTGGTGGTCGTGCCGTGCAGCCGGGTGGGAGAGGCGGGCGGCCTGCTCGGCATGCCCGCCTCCCCGGTCCGCACGTGCGGTGACGCAGAGCGCACCACGGTGTTGCCGCTGTGTCATGTGGCGGTGTCGACCGCCTGGGCGGACGGCCGTGGTGTGTCAGCAGTCCCCGACGTAGTGGGCGTAGTCGATGTCGTCGGTACTGCCGAGGTTGGTCTCACCCGGTCCGACGCATTGGTAGCGTTCGGTCGTGGTCCAGTCCAGATCGATCTCGATGATGATGCGATTGGTGCCGCAATGGCCGTAGTAAGCGGTGCCCCCCGCCTCGTAGTAGCCGCACGCCATGGCGGAGACGTCTCCCGCGGGCGCGGCCTGGGCGGTCGAAGTGAGCGCCGTGCCGGCGAGGGCAGCGGCGCTGAGGACGGCCGCGGCGATGCGCAGCGAACTGCTGACTTTCTTACCCATGAGACTCCTTGACGACTGGTCCAACGGAACGATGTCCCGCTGGTGATGCTCTTCTCCTGTGGCCGGCACCGGTCTCGCGGCCGGGGCACGGGGTGACGGAGGAACACATGCGACATGCGACATGCCCGGCAGACCATGCCTGTTGCCGTCGTGCGGGGACATCGGAAGGACATCGCCCGTTGTCCGCCGGTTCCTCCGGCTTTTCGGGCGACGTCAGAAGCATGCAGGAGGGGCGCCATCGTTGTCATCGGGTTCGATCATGGAGATTCCTCACCGCGCGATAAGGAGGACGTTATGGCGCCAGGCAGGGGAGCCGGAGCGAGGCTCGTGAGCGCTGCGGAACCCAGCGTTCACCAGTTACGGCTGTTTGTGACGCTGGGCGAGGAGCTGCACTTCGGCCGCGCCGCGGCGCGCGTGTTCATCTCCCAGTCCGCTCTCAGCCAGCAGATCCGCGACCTGGAGAGGCGGCTGCAGGTGCAGCTCTTCCGGCGTACCAGTCACACGGTCGAACTCACCGCGGCCGGAGAGGCGCTGATGCCCGAAGCCCGGAAAGCCGTCGCGGGCATCGACCGGCTCCGCCGTGTCGCCGGCGCGCAGTCCCGTCAGCTCTCCGCCAGACTCACCGTCGGAGCCGTCGGGGCCGAGGCCGCCATGCCGCACACGCGGGCCGTCCTGCGGATTCTGAAGGAACGGCAACCCGGGACGGAGATCCAGGTGGTCACTCCGAACTTCGTCGACCACATCGATGCTCTCTTCCGTCAGGAAGTCGACGTGGTCTTCCTGCGCCCGCCCGTTCCGGAGGGTGTCGAGACCCATCACCTGGCCTCCGAACCACGGGTGGCCTGCCTGCCCGCCGACGACCCCCTGGCGGCCCTGCCGCGGGTCGCGCTGGAGCAGCTCGCCGACCGTCCCGTGGTCGGCATGCCGCAGCGATTACCGCGGGTGTGGCGGGACTTCTGGGCGGTGGACCCACGCCCCGACGGCAGCCCCGTGAAGTACGGGCCGGTCGTCCCCGACATGGAAGCGCTGCTGCACACCGTGGCCGCCGGCGAGGCCATGTGCTTCCTCCCCGCCGCCGCCCGTGACTTCTTCCCCCGCCCCGGCGTCCGGTACGTGGACGTCGACGGACTGGGACCGTCCGTCTCGTCGTTGGCCTGGCTCGCCGCCCGCCGCGAAGCGCCCACGATCATGGCCGCCCGGTCCGCCGCCCGTACGTACTCCCAGCGCCCTGGTCACTGACCCGCCGCTCTCGGTCCAAGGCTGTCGTCACTTCCGGCTCCCTTCACGTCGGATTCGTGCGAGGTGTGGGCGAGCCCGATGCGGAGGAGGTGGAGTCGGGGGCGACGCCTCGGGCCCGCCCGAACACCGGCCGAGCGCAGTTCGACGCCCTCTCCCGGTGCGCGCCGACTCAGCGTGCCGGCTGGTAGGTCGCGATGATCACCCCGCTGCGGCCGGGCGCTCACCAGCCGCAGCTTCCTCAGCGCCGCGTCATCGGCGAACCCTATAGCTCGCCTACGACGCCACCTGACCCGACGTCCCCGCACCGCACATAGGAAGGCCGGCCCGTGAAGCTTCGTCCTCACCAGCGTGAAGCCGTCGATGCGGTACTCCGCGCGCTTGAAGCACCAGCGAGAGGGACCGTTCCCGAGCAGGGACTGCGGACTCAGGTGATCGTGGCGACCGGCACCGGGCAGACCCTCGTCGCCGTGCGCAGCGCGGAGGAGCTTCGTGCCGGCCGTGTGCTGGTGTTGGTGCCGTCGCTGGACCTGCTCGCCCAGACCGAGGCCGCGTGGCGCGAGGGCGGACGCGTCGGCCCGATGATCGGGGTGTCGTCCCTGCGTGGTGATGAGGCGGGCTTCCCGAACACACGGGCCTGGAGGAGCTGTTCTCCTGGGTGCGGCCGTTGACCGGACCCGCCGCAGCCGGGAAAACCACCAGCCTCCCTCCCGTCCTGAAGCGGTCGGCCCGCCCCCATCGCCATATCTCACACACCACGGGATACAAGCCACCGCTCTGACCCATCGAGCACTTCGCCAAGATTCACGCTGACGAGCTGAAGTCATAGTGCAGAACGGGCATGTCGCTGGAGACAGGGGCAACTTACCGGGAGATGTGATCGCCGTCCTCGCTATGGCCATATGGGCACCGACGCTAACAACTGTTTCCCGGCACCTCAAGTCCTTTACACCCGGCCTTTGCTGATGATCAGATTCGGTCGATCACTTCAGGAGGGCATGTGTTCGTTCCCTTTGTTCGAAGATCTGCGGTTTGTCTTGCCGCTTGTCTGGTCGCAGGGCTGGCAGCCCCTGTGGCGGCCCGCGCCGAGGCCCCAACCCAGCCGCTTCCTTCCGCTCCAGCCGGACAGGGCAGCGCGCAGCGCGTGCCGGTCTCGGTGACGCTGATCACCGGTGACAAGGTGAAGGCGACTCAGGGACCCAGCGGTGCGGTGTCGGTGGACGACGTCCAGCGTGCGGCGGGGGCCAAGGGTTCGGTGCGTGTCGCCGTCGAGAACGGCGACACCTATGTGTATCCCGACGAGGCCATGCCCTACATCGCGACCGGCCGTCTCGACAGACAGCTGTTCAACGTCACGCAGTTGGTGACCCAGGGCTATGACGACGCTCGCATAGGCGCGCTGCCGCTGATCGTCATTCAGTCCGGGAGTGCGACGGCCCGCAAGAGCGACACGCTGTCGTCCGGTACGGCTCTGCCCGGGGCGAAGACCACCTTGGCCCTGCCGTCTCTCAACGGGGCTGCCGTCGAGGCGCAGCGGTCGAAGGCCGCTACCTTCTGGTCGGCGCTCACCGACACCGGACAGAACGCCGCTTCGCGGTCGGCGGCACGGACGGCCGGGAGCGCGGACGACGCGGGCGGTCCCTCGTTCGCCGCGGGTATCGACGAGGTGTGGCTCGACGCCAAGGCGAAGGCGACCATGGCGGAGACCAACGCGCAGATCGGCACCCCTGAGGCCTGGAAGGCCGGTGGCACGGGCGAAGGCGTCCGGGTCGCCGTATTGGACACCGGCGTGGATGCCACGCACCCGGACCTGGTCAATCGCATCGTGGCATCCCGCAGCTTCGTCGAAGGCCAGGAGGTCGCCGACCGCAACGGTCACGGCACCCACACCGCCTCCACCGTCGCGGGGACCGGCGCCGCCTCCGGAGGGAAGGAACAGGGAGTCGCCCCGGGCGCGGACCTGATCGTGGGCAAGGTCCTGGGCGACAACAACTCGGGGTACATCTCCGGGATCGTCGCCGGCATGGAGTGGGCGGCACGGACCGAGCACGCCAAGGTGATCAACATGAGCCTGGGCACGCCGACGTGGCACACCCAGGACGACCCGCTCAGCCAGGCGGTCAACAAGCTGACCGCCAAGACGGGCGCGCTGTTCGTCATCGCCGCGGGCAACGCGGGCAACTCCCCCTACACCGTGAGTGCCCCGGGCACCGCGGACGCCGCGCTCACTGTCGGCGCGGTGGACTCCTCCGACGCCCTGGCCCCGTTCTCCAGCGTCGGGCCGCGGTTGAAGGGCGACGGCCTCAAGCCCGACCTGACCGCGCCGGGTGTCGAGGTTCTCGCCGCGAGTTCGCAGCAGGTCGAGGGGGCGGAGGGCTTCTACCGGACGGAGAGCGGTACCTCGATGGCGGCGCCGCACGTCGCCGGTGCGGCGGTGCTACTGGCTCAGAAGCACCCGGAGTGGTCGGGGCGCCAGATCAAGGACGCGCTGATGAGCACCAGCGCGCTGACCCCGGCCTACACGCCCTACCAGGCAGGCGCCGGTCGATTGGACGTCGCCGCCGCCTACCTCAAGGACCAGGTGATCGCAACCGGGTCCGTGGACGCGGGGCTGGTGCGCTGGACGAAGGACCAGAAGCGCAATCCGGTCGAGCGGAAGATCACCTACACCAACACCACGAACAGCTGTCACGTTGCGGCTCGCGGTGGACCGCGGTGCCTCGCCCGCTGGGCTGTTCACCCTGGCCGCCGACCGCGTCACGGTCCCGGCCCGCAGCACCTCTTCGGTCGAGGTCGTCGCGGACCCGAAGGGGCTCGGGGCGGGCCTGTACGCCGCCCAGGTCACCGCGCGTTCCGCGGGCGGCGCCGTGCACACGGCCCTGGGAATGTCCGTCGAGTCCGAGAAGTACGACCTGACGGTCCGTCTGAAGGACAAGGCCGGCAAGCCCGTCAGCGGCGAGGTCGAGATTACCGGCGCCGACGGGACGACCACCGTCATGTGGGTAGCGGACGGCAAACTCACCAGCCGCTGGGCCCCCGGCTCCTACACCGTCGTCTCCACGATGGATGTCGAAGGCCGCAACGGCCCGCACTCCCTGGGTTACGCCGTCCTCACCGCGCCCGAGGTGGACCTCAAGGCCGACCGGGAGGTGGATCTGGACGCGTCGCGTATCCGCCAGGTCAAGGTGGACACACCCAAGCCCACGGTCGTGACCACCAGCCGGATCGACCTGTACCGCTCCTTCACCTTTAACGAGCCCACGCCCAGCGACGCTCAGGCGCTGCATCAGGTCGTTCTGCCCTCCCCCGAGTACGACAGCCTGTGGGCGCTTCCGACCAAGGGCAAGGTGAAGAAGGGCAGCTTCGTCTTCACCACCCGCATCCGCGCCAAGCAGACCCCGCTCAAGATCACCTACGGCGGGCGCAGTCTGGACGACACCCTGCTGGTACAGCCGGGTTCCGCCCAGTTCCAGGAAGGCGCCTCGAACGTCGAGGCCGTCTTCGCCGGCACCGGCCGGGCCGCCGACTACGCCGGCCTGTCCGCCCGCGGCAAGGCCGTGGTCGTCCGCGCCGACGCCAGGGTGACCCCGGCGGACCAGGCGGCAGCCGCCCGCGCCGCGGGGGCGACGGTGCTTCTCGTGGTCAACGACGACGACGGCCGCATGATCGACTGGTACGGCGACCCGGACGGCAAGACGACCGGGCTCCTCCCCGTCGCCTCCCTCACCGTCGACGAGGGCGAAGACCTGATCAAGAAGATCACGTCCCCGGGGAAGACCAGGCTGAAAGTCGAGGCGCATCCCTCCCCGCAATACCTGTACGACCTGGCCGACTACCACCACGGCGGCATCCCCGACGACCCCTCCGCGGCAACCGACCCCGGCAGCCTCGCCCGCATCGACAACGTCTTCACCTCGCCCACCGGCCAGCGGATCACGGAAAGCCGCGAGGACAGTCCGTCATACGAGCACTGGCCGGCCGCCTACCCCTATGCCAACGCCCCCGGAATGACGCGCGTACCGCCGTTCCCGAGGGAACCGGCCGAGCCGGGGACGCGCACCGACTGGGTATCCGCCGGCGACGGCGTGAAATGGCAGCAGTACGCGGATGTCGACGGCTGGTCGACCTTCACCGACATCGTCAGCTACCGGCCGGGCAGCGTGCAGAGCGAGCACTGGTTCGGCCCCCTCATCCGGCCCCGGATGGCCGGCTTCGAACTCCCGCACCGTGTCGGCAACGCCATCGGCGGAATGGTCGCGGGCTTCGGCGACGGAGGTTCCGCCCACAGCGGCAGCAGTGGACTGATGGCGCGGAGCTTCTCGCTTTACCAGAGGGGCCGACTGCTGGTGCAGGGCGGCCCGCGGCACGACTTCGGGGTGGGCGACCTTGCCCCACAGAAGCTCCCCTACCAGCTCGTGGTGGACACGCGGGGGAACACCGACGTCACCCCCTACTCCACCACCACGCACACGGAATGGAGTTTCCAGTCCGGCACCGCCGACAACCAGGCGATCCCGCTGGTCCAGCTCGACTACGGGACGGCGGTGGACCTCGCCGGGAGGGCCAAGCGGACCTCGGTCTTCTCCGTCAAGCCCGTCGTCCTGGGCAGTGACGCCGCCAAGGACGCGGTATCCTCGGTCAAGCTTGAGGTGTCCTACGACGACGGTGCCTCCTGGCGGGCGCAGGACCTCAAGGAGAGCAAGGGCACCTGGCAGACACAGCTCCACGCGCCGGCCCGCGCGGGTTACGTGTCCATCCGCGTCACCGCCAAGCAGCACAACGGCGGCGGCATCACCCAGACCGTCACCCGGGCCTTCGGCCTGAAGTAGCACCCAGACGGCGGCCGGTGGCCACACCCCCATGAGAGGCCTGGACACCGGCCGCCGCAGTTCATTCCGGTGCCACACCTAGCCTGCTTGCCGGAGCGGACCGAAGACGAGAATCGCCTACAGGACGCTGATGTCCCCGTCCGTCCCCCAAGCGTTCCCCACGAAAGGAGCCGCCACAGCTCCGGTCAGCAATCCCGCCCAGCGGGCGCAGCGGTCGGCCGACGACGCGGAAAGCACCGTTATCTGCCCGGCGCAGGCACTCACTCTCTCGCAACCCTCTTCGCCGCCCCCGCCGACCACGCACCCGGCTCTCCCCCAGACCCGCCCGCCGCACCGACAGCACCTCGAAGTCTGCAGAGACAGGCGGCAACGACCGCAGCGAGCGTGCAGACAGCCAGAAGCAGTCGGCACCCTGCGAATCATCGGGAGCGGCCTTCAACCGGCTCTCCCCCATCCTGTCCATGCTGATCCGCACGGCACAGCTCACCACCAAGGAAGTCAGCAACCGGATCGGCTGCTCGCCGTCCTACCTCTCCGCTCCTGTCCGGCACGCATACCGACCTGGGAACTCACCCGCAATCTCGACCTCTCGGGAAGGTCGGCGAAGACCTTCTGCCCAGTCTTGATCACGGCGTCCTCAGCTTCCCAGGACAGGTCGTAGTCCTTGATGCCGCGGGTCGGCGGCCTGTCCGTGACCACGTTCCACACGGTCTGGAACAAGCGCCCTGCCGTCACATAACACCCAGGCAGATCCAACGTCGCAGTCCGAGCCAGCACCTCCGTCAGCACATCGCTGCGCGACAGTACCGCGCGCAGGGACTCAAGTTGCTCGTCGAGAGGAAGTCGGCTGATCACCAACCCTGCCTACCACGGCTCGCTCTGCCTCCACGCGACGCGGCACGGCCTCCCGCGCCATTGCAAGTGATGACGTCGAGCTCGACGCCCTGCTCCAGGGGCAGGGAGGTCGTCGAGTGCACGGGTGCGGGTGGAGCAGAGGTACTTACTGATCGATTCAGAATGAAGTTCGGCGTCGTCTCAAGCAGATGAGGCTGCAGGCGAGTTGGAGCAGGTTGAGGTGGATGTCCGCGCGTACGGATGATGCTCGCTCGCACCGTGCCCGCGCTGATCGACCGCGACGACCCGATACCGGGCAATCAGCCGCGAGGCCACCACCTCCCACTCACCCGCATGACCGGCCAAGCCCTGCAGCAGCACGACCGGCTCCCCCGGCCCGCCCGGTCCCGGCAGACAAGCCGAACCCCGTCGCGCACCACCACACGCTCGGACCACACCACGACCGCCCCCAGGAATCGTCTCGCCCCGATCATGCCCCGACAGCCACGAGCCGCGCTCAAGGCCGCCCTTCTCGAAGGCGCGCCGCCATGAAACACCGGCCACGTCCGCGGCGACGGTGCCCTGCGACCGCAGCGGGGCAACTGCCACTGTCAGACCCAGGTGGCAGCATCACCGAAGTGAACGCCCTGAGGCGTCCTCAACTCACCTCCGTCGCCACGAAGAGGAGCATTCCCCTTGCGACTGCATCGCGTAGCGCCCGGCATCGCCGCGGGCATCCTCGCCCCGGCCCTCCTGCTCGCCACCCCGTCCTTCGCCGCCACGGCGGCACCGACCGCGGTGACGGTGTTCTCGTCCACGGACGAGCCGGACGCCGACGACCTGAGGGTGGCCATAGTCCGGATCCTCGCCGACCCGGACAGCGGCCGGCGTGTGACACGAGAAGCCAACGCCCTCCTGGACGCCAACGACTCCGACGCGATGCGCGCCTGGCTGAAGACCGGCTACCCCATCGCCCAGGCCGAGGACGACCGCGTCGCCATCACGCGCCTGCTCGCCGACCCCGACAGCGGCCGGCGCGTCATCGCCGAGGTCAACGCCCTCCTGGACGCCAACGACTCCGACGCGATCCGCGCCTGGCTGAAAACCGGCTACCCCATCGCCCAGGCCGAGGACGACCGCGTCGCCATCGCCCGCATCCTCGCCGACCCGTCCATCAGCCCGGCCCTGCGCGCGGCAGCCAACGCCGCCCTCGACGACAACACACCCGAAGCGCTGCGCCACTTCCTGGAAGTCGGCAGGTACCAGGTCGCCTGACCGGCACGGCGCCGCACCACAGCGCGTCGCCCGGGGCACCCCCTGCCGCACGCCCGGTCGCCGGAACGCCGAGAATCCGGGCGGGGCCGCCTGCACCTCTGTGTGCCGGCGGC
>NZ_JBFBJT010000197.1:0-10836 GCF_040686175.1 Streptomyces sp. NPDC086077
GTGGCGATGTTGCGCAGCGCCGCCGCGAGCTTGCCGAGGTCCAGTTCTGTCAGGTGGTCGAGGAAGTGGCGCCGGACCGAGGCCAGGTTGGTCGGGTAGGCCTCCTCCAGCCGCGCCAAACCCGCGTCGGTGAGGATCGCGTTCCAGCCGCGGGCGTCCTGTTCCGACCGGACCCGGCGGATGAGTCCCTGGCTCTCCAGCCGGCCCGCCAGACGGGTCATGCCGCTCAGTGACATCTCGCAGGTCTCAGCGAGATCGCCCATGCGCAACTGGCGGTCGGGCGCCTCGGAGAGGTTCACCAGAGCCAGGTACTCGGTGAGGGACAGCCGCTGCTCGCGGATCATGTCGGCGTCGAGGGCACGCGGCAGGGAGTAGACGATGCGGCCGAGCGACCGTACGACGGCCTCTTCGTCCGGGGTGAGGGGTCGCAGCTCCCGCTCGACGGGATCGGGCTGCCCTGCTGCACGTGACATGGCCTCATGTTACTTGTCCGGTGAAGGACCTGATCGAGTGCCCCGCAAACCGGTGCCCGGCGGACCGGTGGGCTCCGTGGTGGCGTCGTTGCCACGCCGGAGCCGACCGGTCGCGCCCGTGCCGCCCTGGGCCGGCACGCCCTTCACAGGGCGGCACCCGGGGGCGAGGTGCGGTGCGTGCGTTACGCGGCGGCACGCAGCGGGGCGAGGGCCGCGCTCCAGGCCAGCACCTGGTCGAGGGTGGTGTTCAGGGCCTCCACCTGGAAGTCGCCGGGCTTGAACTCGCTGAAGTTCTCGAAGTCGTTGAACAGCGACAGCGCGACCTGCGCGCGCACGTCCGCCATCTGCAGCTCGGCCGCCACCAGGCGGAGGTGCTCCACCGCGCGGGCGCCGCCCAGGGAGCCGTAGCTGACGAAGCCGACGGCCTTGTTGTTCCACTCGGCGTACAGGAAGTCGATCGCGTTCTTCAGCACTCCGGACGTCGAGTGGTTGTACTCGGGCGTCACGATGACGAAGCCGTCGAAGGAGTCGATCTTGCGCGCCCACTCCTGGGTGTGCGGCTGGGAGTACTGGCCCAGCGACGGCGGCAGCATCTCGTCGAGGTGCGGAAGCTTGTAGTCGAGCAGGTCGACCAGCTCGAACTCCGCGTCGGTGCGCTGCGAGGCGATGTCGCGGACCCAGTGGGCCACGGCCTCCCCGTTACGCCCGGGGCGGGTGCTGCCGAGGATGATGCCGATCTTGATCATGCCAAATCCCTTCACAAAGGCGCTCCCGGTACAGGCCCGGGATATATTTGCTTCGACAAGCAACCTAGGCAGCATATGTTTGCTTCGTCAAGTAAGCGATGTCGCGACCGGTCCACCCCCGACCGTGACCAAGGAACGAGGTGATGTCTGCCATGACCCAGAAGCCGGCACCGTCCGCTGCCGCGCCGCGCCCGCTCACCGCGGACGAGGAGGCCGTCGTCCGGTCCCTTCCGCATCTCGTCTACGCATTGCCGCGCGCGATCGACGCCGCCATGGTCCGCGAGAAGCAGCTGCCCACCACGGAGTACCTGGCCCTGATGCACCTGTCCGAAGCACCGCACCGTCAGCTGCGCATGGGTGACCTGGCCGACGCCTGCGAGATGTCGCTCAGCGGCACGACCCGTGTCGTGCACCGGCTGGAAGGCGAGGGGTTCATCCGGCGGGTGCAGTGCGACCAGGACGGCCGCGGCTGGCACGCCGCCCTCACCGACGCCGGCCTCGCCCGCCTGGAAGAGGCCTGGCCGGCCCATCTGGCCGCCGTCCGGCGCCACTTCCTCGACCACCTGGCCGGCCTGGACCTCAGGGCGCTCGCCGCCGCCTTCCGCAACGTCGCGACCTGAGCGCCGCGCGACCGACACCACAGACAGGAACCACACCATGCAGTTCGGAATCTTCGGCGTGGGAGACGTGGCCCGCGACCCGCTGTCCGGCCGGACTCCCACGGAACACGAGCGGATCAAGGCCCTCGTGGAGTACGCGAGGCTCGCCGAGGACGTCGGTCTGGACGTCTTCGCCATCGGCGAGCACCACAACCCGCCCTTCGTCCCGTCCTCCCCCACCACGCTGCTCGGGTACATCGCGGCACGGACGGAACGCATCCTGCTGTCCACGTCGACCACGCTCATCACCACCAACGACCCGGTGAAGATCGCCGAGGACTACGCGACGCTCCAGAACCTGGCCGACGGACGGCTCGACCTGATGCTGGGCCGGGGCAACACCGGACCCGTGTACCCGTGGTTCGGCCAGGACACCCGTAACGGCATCGCGCTGGCGATGGAGCACTACGCCCTGCTGCGCCGGCTGTGGCGCGAGGAAGTCGTCGACTGGGAAGGGGAGTTCCGGACCCCGCTGCAGGGCTTCACCGCCACCCCCCGCCCGCTGGACGGCGTGGCCCCGTTCGTCTGGCACGCCTCCATCCGCAGCCCGGAGATCGCGGAACAGGCCGCCTACTACGGCGACGGCTTCTTCCACAACAATCTCTTCTGGCCCAAGGAACACGTCCGGCAACTGGTCGACCTCTACCGGCGCCGCTTCGAGTACTACGGGCACGGCCGGGCCGAGCAGGCCGTGGTCGGCCTGGCCGCGCACCTTTTCGTGCGCCCCGCCTCCCAGGACGCCCTGCGCGAGTTCCGCCCCTACTTCGACGGATCCGCCGGCTACGGGAGCGGCCCCTCCCTGGAGGACACCATGGCGCGGACGGCGGTGCTGGTCGGCAGCCCGCAGCAGGTGATCGAGCGGGTGCTCACCTACCGCGAGAACGCGGGCGGCGACTACCAGCGCCAGCTGTTCAACGTGGACGGCATCGGCGTCCCGCACAAGACCGTGCTCGAACAGATCGAGCTGCTGGGCGAGATCGTGCCCGTCCTGCGCGAGGAGTTCGCCCTCGGCCGTCCCGCGCACGTTCCGGACGCGCCCACCCACGCCTCGCTCATCGCCACGGGGCACGCACAGCCGCCGCGGGGGGCGGACCCGACGGCGAGGCGCACACCCGCGGTCGTCCAGCCCTAGCGGTCGAGCAGGTCCAGCGCGCGCTCCCACCGGAACGCGTTGCCGACCTCCTCGCCGGAGTACGGTTCGCCGAAGCGGACGCCCATCCCCCGCAGCCGTATCAGGCTGTCCTGGTAGGCGGGATGAGCCGCCAGCGCGTCCCCGACGCAAGGCAGGACCGCGATCGGGACACCCAGTCCGTACGCCTCGCAGAGGGTGGCGACGGCGAGGGTGTCGCCCAGGCCCGCCGCCCATTTGTTGATGGTGTTGAAGGTGGCCGGCGCCACCGCCACGGCGGCCGGTGGCGGGAAGGGGCGCGGATCGTCCGGCGTGCGCCAGGCAGACCGGATCGGACGGCCGGTCCGCGCCTCGACGGCGGCGGTGTCGAAGAAGCCGCCCATCGCGACCGGCGTCGCGATGACGCCCACCTCCCACCCCCGCTCCTGGGCGGCGGCGATCAGCTCGCCCACGTCCGCGGCGATCCCGGCGGCGCAGACGACGACGTAGAGGAAAGGTTTCCCGTCCTGTTCGGTCACCCGGGAACCCTACTGAACCGGGAACGACCACCCGCGCTCGGCCGCCGGCCGCGGGCCGTGGATACGGCGCGCACTGTCCTCGATGGCCACGTCGTTGATGCTGGCCTCGCGCCGGGTCATCAGGCCGCTCGCGTCGAACTCCCACAGCTCGTTGCCGTACGACCGCCACCACTGGCCGTCGGCGTCCCGGCACTCGTACTGGAAGCGGACCGCGATGCGGTTGCCGTCGAACGCCCACAGGTCCTTGCGCAGGGCGTACTCCAGCTCGCGCTCCCACTTCGCGGTGAGGAACGCGACGATCTCGGCGCGGCCGGTGACGAAGGTGCCGCGGTTGCGCCAGACCGAGTCCTCGGAGTAGGCGAGCGCGACCTTGTGCGGGTCGCGGGTGTTCCAGGCGTCCTCGGCGGCCTGCACCTTCTGCGCGGCGCTCTCGCGGGTGAAGGGCGGCAGGGGCGGGCGGGTGCTCATGGGCTCTCCTCGACAGTCGGGTCACGAGGGAGAACGTGCGTTCTCCAACTCGTTGATACGCTAGGAGAACGCGCGTTCTCACGTCAACCGGTACACGCGGTCATCTCGTTCTCACGTCAAGGAAGTGGTCGTCCCATGGACAGCGCAGTCGCCCGGGAGCGGGCTCTGGACGCCGCCGAGCGGCTGTTCTACGGGCGGGGCGTGCAGTCCGTCGGCATGGACGACGTGCGCGGCGCCTCAGGGGTCTCGCTCAAACGCCTCTACCAGCTGTTCCCGGCGAAGGAGCAGTTGGTCGTGGCGTATCTGGAGCGGCGTGACGTGCGCTGGCGCGAGCGGCTCGCCACGTTCGTGGCCGCCCGGGAGGAGCCCCGGGAGCGGATCCTCGCGGTCTTCGACTGGCTTGCCGAGTGGTTCGCCGAGGAGGACTTCCGCGGCTGCGCCTGGATCAACGCCTACGGCGAACTGGGTGCCGTCTCCGACGGGGTGGCCGCGCAGGTGCGGGCGCACAAGCAGGCCTTCCGGGAGTACGTCGGCACCCTGGTGGCCGACGCCGGGCTGCCCGCCGCGCTCACCGCGCCGCTGTACCTGCTGGCGGAGGGCGCCATGGCCACGGCCGGGATCACCGGGAGCGCGGAACCCGCCGCGCAGGCAGGCGAGGGGGCCCGGCTGCTGCTGGCGGCCGATGTCACTTCGGCCGGGGCCGTTCCGTCGCAGGAGTGACGAAGCGGGCTGGAGAGAGGTGACCCGTGGGCGGGCAGGAGGAGCTGGCGGCGCGGTTCGAGGCCGAGCGCGGGCGGCTGCGGGCGGTCGCGTTCCGGATGCTGGGCTCGCCCGACGAGGCGGACGACGCCGTCCAGGAGGCCTGGTTGCGGCTGAGCCGGGCCGGCGGCGACGGCATCGGCAATCTGGCGGCCTGGCTGACCACGGTGGTGTCCCGGATCTGCCTCGACATGCTGCGGACCCGCTCGGCCCGGCGTGAGGAGCCGTACGGCCCCGACCTCGACGGCGACGGCAACGCGCCCGAGGACGAGGCGGTGCTGATCGATGCGGTGGGGCTGGCGCTGCTGGTCGTCCTGGACACGCTGGGGCCGGCCGAGCGGGTCGCGTTCGTGCTGCACGACCTGTTCGCCGTGCCCTTCGAGGACATCGCCCATGTCGTGGGCCGTTCGCGGCCGGCGGCCAAGAAGCTGGCCAGCCGGGCCCGGCACAAGGTGCGGGGCACCCCGGCACTGCCCGCCGCCGAGCTGGACCGCCACCGGCGGGTGGTCGAGGCGTTCTGGCCGCCGCGCGGGGCGGTGACATGGGCGCGCTGCTCGACGTCCTGGCCCCGGACGTGGTCCGCCGGGCCGACCCCGCCGTGCTGCCGCCCGGGACGGCTCCGCAACTGCGGGGCGCCCGTGCGGTGGCCGAGGGGACGGTGCGGTTGCGCGAGCGGTCCCGGCATGCGGCCACGGCCCTCGTCGACGGCCGCGTCGGCGTCGTCGTCGCCCCGCACGGACGGCTGCTCCTCGCCCTCACGGTCACCGTCGAGGGCGACCGGATCGGCTCGTACGAGGTGGTCGCCGACCCTGATCGGCTGCGGCGGCTGGAGCTGGCGGTGCTCGGCGGCCTCAGCTCGCGCTGAAGGCCCGGGCCACCGACAGGCTGTCCTCGTAGACGTGGTGACGGACGATCAGGCCGTCCTCGACGGTGAGATGCAGGGCGAACCGGGCGCGGTAGGCGCGCCCCGTCGACAGGGCCGTCTGGCGGATCTCGCCCAGCACGACGGCGTCGGCGCCGTCCACGAGAACGCGCTCGATCCGGGTGTCCGCGGCGCCGGGGACATGGTGGGCGGCCAACTCGCGGTAGTGGGCGGCGGCGTCACCGTTCGCTCCGCGCTGCGTGATCCACGGGGTGGCGGCGCGGCCGTGCTCGTCGTCCGGCCAGCTCAGCTTCCAGTCGGCGTGTGCGGCGTACAGCTCGGCGATGTGCGCGGGGTCCCCCTGGCCGATCCTGCGGAGCAGTTCGTCGAGCACGGCACGGGTCGTCGTGGCGGTCCCCGTCGGGGTGGCGGTCATGGGGGTCGTCTCCTTCGGGCGGCGGCCGGTGGGGTCGCTCCCGACTCTGCCGTGGGCCCGCGGCCGACGCGATTACCCGGGAGGTAATCGCGGGAGCCGGGAGTGTCGGTGAGGTGGATGAATCCGGTGTTTGCCAGTGTTGAGGCTCCGTGTTGGCCGGCTTCGGTACATGACGATGGGACGGTTGCCATGCCTCTTGAGGGTGAGTACGAGCCCAGCCCCGAGCAGTGGGTTCGCGAGCAGGTGGAGTTGTACGAGAGCTCCGGCGGAACGGAAGGGACGACCCTGCTGGACACCGGGCTGCCCGTCGTCGTGCTGACGACGCTGGGCGCGCAGAGTGGCAAGATCCGCAAGACGCCGGTGATGCGGGTCGAGCACGGGGGCGTCTACGCCGTCGTGGCGTCGCTGGGCGGAGCGCCCAAGCATCCGGTCTGGTACCACAACGTCAAGGCCCATCCCGAGGTGGAGCTCCAGGACGGGCCGGTGAAGCGGGACATGACGGCCCGGGAGGTCACCGGCGCGGAGAGGGAGGCGTGGTGGGAGCGTGCGGTCGCCGCCTTTCCCCCGTACGCCGACTACCAGACGAAAACCGACCGGGTCATCCCGGTGTTCGTGCTGGAACCGGTCGACCGGGACTGAGCCGGCGATTCCCAGGCCCGGGACCGACGCCCCGTGGCCCGGAAACTCTTCCGGGCCCGGCGTGCATGAAGGTGAGGGTGCCGGGCACCCGCACGTCAGGCCCCGCCGCGTTCCCCCGTCGCGGCGGGGCTTTCCCGTGACTCCTGCGCGGGCCGGTCGGTCACGTCGAGGAAGATCTGGCCGGCCTCCGGCACCGCGTGGGCGATCGACCGCTTGATGCGCACGGCGACCTCCTCGACCCGCTCGCTGTCCAGACCGGGCACCAGGTCGACGCGGGCGGCCACGAGCGCCGAGTCGATGCCGGTCTTCATGGTGAACAGCGCCTCCACGCTGTCGATCTCGGGCTGCGCCCGCAGCAGCGAGCAGATCCTGGCGCTCGACTCCGGGTCCGCGGCCTCGCCGATCAGCTGGGTGCGGGCGTCCTTGCCGAGCCGGTAGGCCACGTAGACCAGCAGCGCGCCGATGGCGAGCGACGCGGACGCCTCCCACACCACCTCGCCGGTCACCATGTGCAGCGCCATGCCGATGAGGGCGAGGGTCACACCCAGCACCGCGGTGCCGTCCTCGGCGACGACGGTGCGCAGCGCCGGGTCGCGCAGGCCGTCGGCGAAACCCTGCCCGCGCAGCTGGTGCAGGGCGCGGAGCAGGGACGCGCCCTCGGCGAGGAGGGCGACACCGAGGACGATCATGCCGGCCAGATAGCCGCCGAAGCTCTCCTCGCCGCCCTTGGCGAGTGCCTCGACGCCCTGGAAGAACGAGAAGCAACCGCCCATGACGAAGATCCCGACGGCCGCGAGCAGCGACCAGAAGAACCGCTCCTTGCCGTAGCCGAAGGGATGCCGCCGGTCGGCGGGGCGGCGGCTGCGGCGCAGGGCGGCCAGCAGGAAGACCTCGTTGAGACTGTCGGCCACGGAGTGCGCCGCCTCCGACAGCAGGGCCGGGGAGCCGGCGATCACACCGCCGATCGCCTTGGCCACCGCGATCACCAGGTTGGCCGAGAGCGCGACCAGCACGGTGACACGGGTCTTCCGGTCGGCAGTGTGGTCTGTCCTGCGGTCGGTCATGGGCTCCGTGCCCGCATCCGCCTTCCTCCCCCGGGCCTTCGCCCGCTCCTGGTCTCCGTCCTTCGCTGATTCCGCGGATGTCCCGTTCACCACCGCCGATTGCCCCCGTCGGGGCAGATCACACGGTGCCAGGGGCGGAAACGGGGGAACTCGGGGAACCCGGGTCGACAGCACGCCCGCGGCAGGGAGGAGAGAGGTCATGAGCGGCCAGGGTGACGGGAAGGGCGACGGCAACAGCGCGTACGGTCACAAGTCGTTCCGGCGGTCCAAGAGCCACTTCGCGGACCGGATCACGGCGGACGGCCGGGAGGGCTGGCCGGTCGAGGCGGGACGTTACCGTCTGGTGGTCAGCCGTGCCTGTCCGTGGGCGAGCCGGGCGGCGATCTCACGCCGGCTGCTGGGGCTGGAGGAGGCCCTGTCCATGGCCGTCGCGGACCCGATCCAGGACGACCGCAGCTGGCGCTTCACCCTCGAGCCGGACGGCCGTGACCCCGTCCTCGGCATCCGCTTCCTCGGCGAGGCGTACGACAGGCGGGAGACCGGCTATCCGGGCGGTGTCAGCGTGCCGGCCGTCGTCGACGTGCCCACCGGGCAGCTCGTCACCAACGACTACCAGCAGATCACCCTCGACCTCGCCACCGAGTGGACCGCCCTGCACCGGGAGGGGGCGCCGGACCTGTATCCGAAGAGCCGGCGGGACGAGATCGACGAGGTGATGGCGGGCGTCTACCAGGACGTCAACAACGGGGTGTACCGGGCCGGTTTCGCCACCGGACAGGATGAGTACGAGGCCGCCTGCTCGGACGTCTTCCGCCGGCTGGAGCTGCTGACCCCGCGGCTGGCAGGGCAGCGCTACCTGGTCGGCGACACGATCACCGAGGCGGACATCAGGCTGTTCACGACGCTGGTCCGGTTCGACGCGGTCTATCACGGTCACTTCAAGTGCAACCGGTGGAAGCTGACGGAGAACCAGGTGCTCTGGGCGTACGCCCGCGACCTGTTCCAGACGCCCGGCTTCGGCGACACCGTCGACTTCGACCACATCAAGCGGCACTACTACCAGGTGCACACCGGCATCAACCCGACCGGGATCGTACCGCTCGGCCCGGACCTCGGGGGCTGGCTCGCCCAGCATCACCGGGAGGAACTCGGCGGGCGCCCGTTCGGTGAGGGCACCCCTCCGGGGCCGGTGCGCCCGGGCGAGGAGGTCCCGGTGACCGGCCGACCCTGAGCCGGCGTAGCACCGTAACCCGTAGCCGTAGCCCGTAGCCCATAGCTCACGATCGATCGAACCAAGGAGACCCAGGTGGCCAAGAAGAAGAAGCAGAAGCTCCCCGTCGCCTACCAGCCCGTCGGCTGGCTGCTGGGGTGGGCCGGCGGCTGGCTGGCCGGGCTCGCCTTCCGCAAGACGTGGATGGCGATCCGGCACGAGCAGGACGCGCCGGACGCGCTGGACCCGGACCGCAAGTGGGGCGAGATCCTGCTGGCCGCCGCCGTCCAGGGCGCCATCTTCGCCGCGGTGCGCAGCGCCGTGGACCGCGGTGGCGCCAAGGCCATCGAGCGCTCGACCGGCGTGTGGCCGGCGGCGCAGAAGGGCGGCCGGGACTGACGCCGGCCCTGGTCAGCCCTGCTTCGGCGCCGTCGGCACAGCACGGCGCAGGGTGAAGGAATGGCCCGCCGGGTCGGAGTAGCCGCGTTCCCCGGACGGCCCGACGGCGGAGTCCTTCGTGTCCACGGGGCGTCCCCCCAGCGAGACGACGCGGCGCTCGGCGGCGTCCAGGTCCGTCACGATGAACTCCAGGTGCGCCTGGAGGGAGTTCTCGGGGCGCGGCCAGCTCGGCGGCGTGGCGTTGACGTCGCGCCGGAACGCCAGACGGGTGCCGTCGGAGTTGCGGATCTCCACGCGGTTGGCGGTCGCGTCGGTCTCCTCGGCCTCCAACAGCTCCCTGTAGAACACGGCGAGTTTCTCGGGCTCGGCGCAGTCGAGCACCAAGACGCCCGCGGTCACCACTGACATGTCTTCCTCCGAAGGGTTCGTGGGTGCGGGACGATGCTGTCCCGCCGCCCTGTCCTTGCGGTTGTCCCGGCCCTGCGGAATCAGGCCGCTCACTTGCAGCCCAGACCGGGCTGCACCTGGGGCCAGGACTCCACCTCGCCGAAGGTGCCGACGTACACGGCCGCGCTGTCGGCGGTCCGCCAGAGGCGGCGTTCGCCGAGGTGGTGGCCGGTGTCGCGGGCGTCTGCGGGGAGGCGGGTGGTGGGAAGGTAGGGACCGGTGAGCATGGTGGTGGGGAGGGCGCCCTCGGGGTCACGGGCGTAGGTGGCCCCTCGGGTCTCCAGGAAGGTGACCGCCCGCCACCCGCAGTGCGCGTCGCCCCGGGTGGTGTGGAGTTCGGTGAACGGCACGCGGTGGCCGTGGGCGTCGGTCCAGATGTCGTAGGGCTGGGTGTCGGTGAACGACGCCGGGAGTTCGGCCGGGTCGCACGCGGCGCTCGTCTCCGGACCCCAGCCCGGGGAGTCCGGGCGGTCCTTGGCGACCACGACCGCGACCTTGGTCCGGCCGGCCACGTCGAAGGAGTACAGGACGCGGTCGGCCGTCTCGCGTTCCGCGCGATAGCCGTGGTCCGGCTCCTCGGGCTGTTCGAGGTCGAGGTAGGCCGCGAGGCCCTCCTCGGGTGTGGCGCCTCCGTCGGCCTCGCCCCAGCCTCGGCTCGAACCGCCCGTGTAGATCTCCCCGTCGCACTCCAGGGCCCGGCCCGCGGCGCCCGAGTCCAGGTGCGGGGCGGGTTCGGCGCGCTCGCCGAGGGGGCGTGCGGGGATGTGCAGAGGCCCGTCGTAGGGCTTCGCCGGAGGTGTGCCGGTGATCACCAGGTCCTCGCGGTCGCCGGAACCCGGGTCGCATCCCTTCGCCGTCGCCGCTGTCACCGCTGTCAGGAGCGCCACCGCCGCCCTCAGCCCTCTGCGCATGTGTGCCACCTCTGTCCGCGCGCCCGCCGTCGTCCCCCTCCGACGCGGCAGCCGCCCGGAACGTTTGGTCAGCGCGTCGTCCGGAACGTGCGGCGGTACGCCTGCGGTGAGACGCC
>NZ_JBFBJT010000198.1:0-10370 GCF_040686175.1 Streptomyces sp. NPDC086077
GCATCAGTGGTTCGGCAACAGCGTGTCCCTCGCGGACTGGCGGCACATCTGGCTGAACGAGGGGTTCGCGAAGTACGCCGAGTGGCTGTGGTCGGAGCGCTCGGGCGGACCGACCGCGCAGCAGCTCGCGGCCGCCGCCCACCAGGTGCTCTCGGGGCAGCCGCAGGACCTGAGGCTCGCCGATCCCGGACGCAAGTCGATGTTCGACGACCGGCTGTACCAGCGGGGTGGGCTCGTGGTGCACGCCGTGCGGTGCGCGCTGGGTGACGAGGCCTTCTTCCGGATGCTGCGGGGCTGGGCCGGGCAGCATCGGGGCGGTGCGGTCACCACGGCGGCGTTCACCGCGCACGCGGCCCGGTTCGCGTCCGCGCCGCTGGACGAGCTGTTCCGGGTGTGGTTGCAGGAGCGGGCCCTGCCGCCGTTGCCGGAGCAGGACGTGCGCATTCCCGTCCGGCCCTCCTTCCCGCCGAGCGACGCCTGAGCCCGGCCGGGGCCGTCCGGGCACACGTGGCCCGCGACGACCCCGGGCTCCCCGGGCACCCGCCATCAGCTCACCGGAGAGTACGGCTCAGGTGTTCGGGACCCTCAGTCTGTCCCAGCTGGACTTGCCCGGGATGCCGTCCGCGTCCTTGCCCTTGAAGCCCAGCTTCTGCTGCCAGGCCTGTAGGAGCGGCGATCGGCCTCCGTCCATTCGGGGCTCGGGCCCTCCTGGTAGCGGTCGCACCCCTCCGCGACCAGGCGGCGGCCCATCGCGGTGATGATCGGGGACTTCTGGCCGACGTGGAAGAAGCCGCCGCCGGGGAAGGGTTCGTACCTCGGCCCGGGCTGGGGCTGCGGCTTGGGGTCCGGCGGCTGGGGCTTCCCGCCGAGCCGGTCCGCTATCCGCCTGCGCATGCTGTCCATCGTGAAGCCGCGCGGGTCCACCTTGCCGGGCTGCCACTCCTTGTGGCCGATGACCGAGCGTTCCGACCAGCCGTGGTGGCGGCAGATCGCGGCCGACACCTTCTCGATGGCCTCCTTCTGCGCCTCCGGCCACGGGTCCTTGCCGTTGCCGAGGTTGACGCACTCGAAGCCGTAGAAGTGCCGGTTGCCGTCGGTGTCGGCCTCGTTGTCCGCCGGCAGCTTCGACTCTGTGGTGGATCATCACGCCGTTTCGGTCCGTCGGGCGGCCCGGGCCGGCCGGGGGGGCGGCCGGTGGCCGGGCCCGTGGCGCGAGGGCGGTGTGGAGCCGGGCGTGGTGGTAGTCCACCCAGACGCCCTGCCGGGGCGCGGTGCGCGAGCCGAAGGTCCGCGGAGTTCTTCGCGCCGCCGAGCCAGCCGCCGGTTCGGCGGCTCCTGCACGGTGGTCTGGGCCGCGACCGGACCCGCCTTACTTCGGCACCGGCAGCGAGTCCGAGGTCGAGGTCGGGGGAAAGGAGCCTAGCGCCTGGGACGTGAAGCTCCAGCCCGAGGACTTCCTGCCGAAGGACGACCTGGACGTCTCCGGCGTACCGACCGCCGACGAGCTGGACCCGTAGCCGGTGACGTTGATGCCGCGGCCGGCGACGAGCAGGCCGTCGAGGACGACGCGTGGGCGCTCGTGCGGGGCGCACTGCTCGGAGACCGCGCGGACGTTGAGGGAGCCGTTCCCGGAGCCCGCGCCGACCCAGCCGCACGGCGAGTACGAGGTCGGCGTCCGCTACACCGTGGGCCGCACCGAGCCCGGGCGAACCGGCCGGCTTCCGCTGACCGCGCCGGTCCTGCGGCTTGACACCGGGTTCTTCTCCCTTGCCGCCGGCTTCCTGCTCCGGCCTGGCTGCCTCCTGCTCCGCCCTGTCGGCCTGCGTTCTTGGGCTCGGGCGTACGGGACCTGGCGGCCCGCTCCCTGCGCTTGCGCCGTCGCTGCTCGGCCGACTGCTCGGAACTGTTGTCCCACGTCTGCGAGTTGCTCACCGGGTCACCTCCCCGCGGCCGCTCAGCCCGTCGTGCACCGCGCGCGCCAGTTCCTGCCCGAGGCGACGGGCGGTGAGGCCGGCGGGCAGGGGCGGCAGCCCGGACAGCGCGTCGAGCGTGACCGGGCCGTCCGTGGCCAGCGGCACCCCGCGTTCCCGTACCAGCCGGGTCAGCTCGTGTTCGAACTCCGTGGAGACCCGCTCCGCGTCGACGCGGAAACCGTGCAGGGCGAGTTCACCGATCTCCACGCGGATCACCGCAGGATCGCTCGCCGAGTGCCGGTTCGCCGAGGGCCGCGGCATCGACGTCCCGGTCCCCGCGGGCCCGGCCGTCGAGGGCTCCTGGGTCACACCCATCCCCGGACCTCCGTCGGCGTCAGGGACCGCTCCAGCTTCAGGTACTCGGTACGCGCCGCCGCGAGCATGTGCCGCATCTGCAGGCGGTCGTCCTCCTCGGCGGCCAGGAACGCCCCGGACGGGTGGCGAACGCGACTCGCACACGATGTGCGCGTGTCGGGACAGGTGATGCACACAATCCCCACACGTCGTGGTGCAGCAGAATGGAGCACATGTCCCGACGCACCGGCCGTTCCCGCGGCCCACGCCCCGCCGCTCCAGTACACCACCCGGAATGTCCGTGCGGTCTTGCGGAGACATACGAGATGTGCTGTGGCCGATTCCTTCGGGGTGAGACCGCGGCGCCGACCGCCGAGGCGCTGATGCGCTCGCGCTACACCGCCTTCGTCCGGCGCGACGAGGGGTACCTGCTGCGGACGTGGCATCCGCGCACGCGCCCGGCGCGGCTCGGCCTCGACGCCGGGACGCGGTGGACGGGTCTGGAGATCCTCGACACGAGCGAGGGTTCCGCGTTCCACAGCACGGGGACCGTGACGTTCCGGGCGTCCTTCCGGGGCGGCGCCCTGCACGAGCGCAGCCGTTTCGAGCGGGTCGACGGCTCGTGGGTGTACGTCGACGGGGAGTTCCTCGACTGAGCGACGCCGGCCGGCGAAGGCCCTACGGCGCGAGGACGTCCAGCTCCTGGAGCGCGCCGAGGGTGATCTCCCGGGTCAGCTCCTGCGCGCGCACCGCGTCGCCCTCCCGCACCGCCTCCGCGACCTGGACGTGCAGGGTGACGGCGGCCGGATCGGGGTCCTCGAACATCACGTCGTGATGGGTGCGGCCGGCCAGCACCTCGGCGACGACATCACCGAGGCGGGCGAACATCTCGTTGCCGGAGGCGTTGAGGATGACGCGGTGGAAGGCCACGTCGTGTATCAGGTAGCCCTCCAGCTGGTGCCCGCGCGAGTGGGCGACCATGCCGAGGGCGCACTCGGTGAGCTCGGCGCACTGCTCGGCGGTGGCGTTCCGCGCGGCCAGCCCCGCGGCGACCGGCTCCACGGCGGAGCGCAGCACGGTGAGGGACCGCAGCTGGTGGGGGCGGTCGGCGCCGGCCAGCCGCCAGCGGATGACCTGGGGGTCGTAGACGTTCCACGCGGACCTGGCGCGGACCGTGACGCCCACCCGGCGGCGGGACTCGACCAGGTGCATCGACTCCAACACCCGCACCGCCTCGCGCATCACCGAGCGGGAGACGTCGAAGCGCTGCGCCAGTTCGTCCGTGCGCAACACACTGCCCGGGGGGTACTCGCCCGCCGTGATCTCGGGGCCGAGGGTGTCCAGTACACGGCCGTGCAGCCCCCGGCCCATCGTGCTCATGCACTCAGCGTACGGGGCGGATCACGCCCCTAAAAAGTCAGACTTATTCATCACAGACTCTTGAATTCGTCGTACCTAATAGGTTTCATTTGGCCGACGTCGGATGCGACGTCGTATGTCGAGGAAGACAGCGAGGCAGTCATGCGTACCCCCCACGTCGTCGTGGTGATGGGCGTCGCGGGCACGGGCAAGACCACGATCGGTCCGCTGCTCGCCGCCCGGCTCGGCGTCCCCTACGCCGAGGGCGACGACTTCCACCCGCCGGCCAACATCGCCAAGATGTCGGCCGGTACCCCGCTCGACGACGCGGACCGGTGGCCGTGGCTGGATGCCATCGGCGCCTGGGCCCACGAGCGGTCCGGGCTGGGCGGGGTGGTCAGCAGCTCGGCGCTGAAGCGGTCCTACCGCGACCGGCTCCGGGCCGCCGCACCCGGGATCGTGTTCGTGCACCTCACGGGTGACCGCGAGCTGATCGAGGACCGGATGGCACACCGGCAGGGCCACTTCATGCCGACCGCGCTGCTGGACTCCCAGTTCGCCACGCTGCAGCCGCTCCAGGCGGACGAGGCGGGAGTCGCGGTCGACGTCTCCGGCACCCCCGAGGACATCACCGCGCGCGCGGTGACCGCGCTGGACGCCCTCGACCCGACGTCGCCCTCGGCGCCGTAACACCCCCTCCCCCCCATCCCCGTATCTGCAAGGGAACCCCCGTGACCAGACTCAGCGTCGAGATGCTGGCGGCGGACCCCGTCGAGCCGATCACTTCGGCGGGACACGCGCAACTGGGCATCGCGGTACTGGCGGGCATCGCCGTCATCGTCGTGCTCATCACCAAGTTCAAACTGCACGCCTTCCTGGCGCTGACCATCGGGTCGCTGGCGCTCGGAGCCTTCGCCGGCGCGCCCCTCGACAAGGTCATCACCACCTTCACCACCGGCCTCGGCTCCACGGTCGCCGGCGTGGGCGTGCTGATCGCGCTGGGCGCGATCCTCGGCAAGATGCTCGCCGACTCCGGCGGCGCGGACGAGATCGTCGACACGATCCTCGCGAAGGCGAGCGGGCGTTCGATGCCGTGGGCCATGGTGCTCATCGCCTCGGTGATCGGCCTTCCGCTGTTCTTCGAGGTCGGCGTCGTGCTGCTGATCCCGGTCGTGCTGATGGTCGCCAAGCGCGGCAACTACTCGCTGATGCGGATCGGCATCCCGGCGCTCGCCGGCCTGTCCGTGATGCACGGCCTGGTCCCGCCGCACCCCGGTCCGCTGGTCGCGATCGACGCGCTCAAGGCCGATCTCGGCGTGACGCTGGCGCTCGGCGTGCTGGTCGCCATCCCGACAGTGATCATCGCCGGCCCGCTGTTCTCCCGGTACGCCGCCCGCTGGGTGGACGTCCCGGCGCCGGACCGCATGATCCCGCAGCGCGCGTCCGAGGAGCTCCAGAAGCGCCCCGGGTTCGGCGCCACGCTGCTCACGATCATGCTGCCGGTCATCCTGATGCTGTCCAAGGCGCTCGTCGACATCGTGATCGACGACCCGGAGAACACCACGCAGCGTGTCTTCGACGTGGTCGGCTCCCCGCTGATCGCCCTGCTCGCCTCCGTCCTGCTCGGCATCTTCACGCTGCTGCGGCCCGCCGGGTTCGCCAAGGAGCGCGTCTCCGGGCTCGTGGAGAAGGGGCTCGCGCCCATCGCGGGCATCCTGCTGATCGTCGGGGCGGGCGGCGGCTTCAAGCAGACGCTGATCGACACCGGCGTCGGCCAGATGATCCTGGACATCTCCAAGGACTGGTCGATCCCGGCGCTGCTGCTGGCCTGGCTGATCGCGGTGGCGATCCGGCTGGCGACCGGTTCGGCGACCGTGGCGACCGTCTCGGCGGCCGGTCTGGTCGCGCCGCTCGCGGTCGGCATGTCGACCGGTGAGACGGCCCTGCTGGTGCTTGCGATCGGCGCCGGTTCACTCTTCTTCAGCCATGTCAACGACGCCGGTTTCTGGCTGGTGAAGGAGTACTTCGGGCTGACCGTCGGCCAGACGATCAAGACCTGGTCGGTGATGGAGACGATCATCTCGGTGGTCGCGGGCGCCCTCGTCCTGCTGTTGTCCTTGTTCATATAGGCCCTGTGGCCGCCGGGCCATGTCAGGAGTACGACAGTACGACGATGACGGCTCACCCCCTCTTCGACATCGGCGGCCGGATCGCCCTGGTCACCGGCTCCGGCCGGGGCATCGGGCATACGCCGGCCGACGTCCGCACGGCGGTGTTCGACGTCACGGACGGCGCGTCGGTGGCCGCCGGGATCGCCGAGGGCGAGGAGCGGGTGGGCCCGCTCGGCATCCTGGTCGACAACGCGGGCGTGCAACTGCGCCCCAGTTCCGGGGGTTCACGGACGTGGACTGTGGCACCGCGTCCTGGACACCAACCTCACCGGCGCGTTCCTGGTCGGCCGGGAGGCAGCCCGGCGCTGCAGGACTTCGCCCCGGACGCCGCCCGGGACCCAGGTCCCTCAGTCCCCTGAGTGGCGCCACAGGGAGTGCTCCCGGTCCGCCCACTCCCGGCCCACCTCGCCGGTGCGCATCCCCCGCCGGGCCTCGGGGTCCGCGAGCGCCATACCGATGTGGCCGGCGAGGACGATGCCGAGGGTGAGGGCCAGCCAGTCGTGGACGAAGGTCGCGCTGGTCCGCCAGACCAACGGGGTGAGGTGGGTGAACCACATGATCAGGCCCGTGCCCAGCATCACCAGCGTCGCTCCGGCGATCCAGGCGGCGTAGACCTTCTGCCCGGCGTTGAACTTCCCCGCCGGGCGTGCCGAGTACCGCTCGTCCCGGCGCAGGGCGGCCCGCAGCCAGACCCGGTCGTGCGGGCCGAAGCGGTTCAGCAGCCGCAGGTCGGAGCGGAAGGCGCGGGAGGCGAGGCCCAGCAGGACGGGCACCGGCAGGGCGAGGCCCGCCCACTGGTGGACGGTGACGACTAGGGCGCGGCGGCCGACGAGCTGCGCGAGCTCGGGGACGTAGAGGCAGGCCGCCGTCAGCACGCACACCCCCATCAGGGCGGCGGACGTGCGGTGCACCCACCGTTCGGCCCGGCCGAACCGGTGGACGCGGGTGGCCCGGGCGGGCGCGTCAGCTCGTAGGCTCATCGTCGCGTCCGTTCGAACGGCCGACCCAGGCGTCGGTGTCGTAGCCGCGTTCCTCCCAGTAGCCCGGTTCCACGTCCTCGGTGACGGTGATCCCGGACAGCCACTTGGCGGACTTGTAGAAGTACATCGGCGCGACGTAGAGGCGGACGGGGCCGCCGTGTGCGTGGCTGAGGTCCTCGTCCCGCATCCGCAGGGCGACCAGGACGTCGGCGCGGCGGGCCTGGTCGAGGGTGAGGCTCTCCGAGTAGGTGCCGTCGAAGCAGGTGAAGCGAATCGCCTTCGCGGTGGGGCGCACGCCGGCCGCGTCCAGCAACCGGGACAGCCGGACACCCTCGAAGGGGGTGTCGGGGACACGCCAGCCGGTGACGCACTGCACGTCCCGGATCATCCGGGTCTGCGGCAGGGAGCGCAGCTCGGGCAGCGTGTAGGCGCGCGGCCGGTCGACCAGGCCGTCGACGGTGAGGCGGTAGGAGGTGGCGTTCTTGCGCGGGACGGAGGCGGCGACGGAGTAGTAGCGGAAGCCGCCGCCGTTCGGGAGCAGGCCGGTCAGGCCGGTGGGGTCCTTGTCGGCGGCGCTGCCGAGGAAGGACTCCAGTCCGCGTTGCAGGGTGGGCGCGGCGACCACGCCGAGAGCACCCAGGCCGAGGGTGCCGAGCAGGACACGGCGGCCGATCGGCCGGCCCTCCTGCTCAGGTTGTCCGGAGTTCACACGTCCATTCGAGCACCGGGGCGGGCGAACGGGCCAGCGATCGGGCCGCCCGTCAGAATTCCGTAACCACGACGTGAGCCCGAAGGCCGGCCAGTCGTTCGGTCCGTACCGCCGACCGCGAACGCGTCGCGAGTCACGCCACGCCCAGGGTGCGTTCGCGGGCCTCTCGGAACGCGGTGCTCGGGTCTTTGGACGGGTAGGACCAGGGCTCCGGCGTCGCGTGGTCGCCGATCCGCTCCAGGAGGGCGGCGGCCTCGGCGGCGCGCCCCTCGCAGCACTTCGCGTGGGCCAGATAGTTGAGGTCGACCAGTCGGCGGGGGTGGCCGTCCTGCTCCCATTCCAGCCACCAGTCGTAGGCGGCCTCCAGCGCCTGCCGGGCCAGACGTCCGCTCCAGTGCGCCGAAGCGGCCGGATCGGCCGCTTCGAACCCCCCGGTGGCCAGTACGCGGTACCGCTCGGCGTGCGCGACGACCGGCAGCACGGCGAGCGGGGAGTCGGCCGGCGCCTGCTCGGCGGCCAGGTGGGCGAAGTCGTACACCTCGTGCAGGGGGTCGGGTCCGGCGGCGGCGCGGCGCTCGGCGAGCCGGGCGACCATGAGGTGGTGGGCGTGGTGGTGGTCGGCGTACCGCGTCCGGACCTCCGCGAAGATCCGTACCATCTCCCGCCGGCTGCCCAGCGTGCGCTCCAGCAGGAGCAGGCCCAGCCAGGGTGTCGGGTCGGCGGGGGCGAGCGCCGCGGCGTGGTGGCAGGCCTCGCGGGCGCGGGCCGGCCGCTCCTTGCCGCGCAGGGCGCGGCGCGCCTCGGCCAGGGCGAGCAGCGTCGCGGCGTCGGCCGAGACCGGCTCGGCGAGGAGCCACTCCGCCGCCCAGGCGGCGCTGTACGGTTCGAGCGCCAGGACCGTGATCCGGTGTCCGCGCCGGTCCCAGTCGTCGCCGGTACGCGCGAGCAGGGAACGGGCGGTCTGCCATCGCCCCTGCGCCAGTGCGGTCCGCGCGGCGACCAGCTCGGTGTCGTCGAGGGCCGCGTCGAAGGCCAGGTCCGCGGGCCCATGGGTGCGGCCGGGGGATGGCGGGGGTAAGGACAACGCGGAACTTTCCTCGGGCAACGGTGCCGGTAGTCGGCTGATCTCGGACAGCCAACCCATAGCCAAGGCTCATCGTCAAGCTTTGCCGCACCTCCGCCGGCGTCAACCCCACGTCTCGCGCGGGGAGTTGGTGCAGACCAGAGGCGAGTGGATCTTCCGCTGACAGGGCTAGTGTGACGTACGTCATAGCGTCATGGCATCGGCCCCCTGACCATGGCAGGAACGTCACGCCACAGTTCCGGTCCCCCACCGGCCGCCGTGACCCGACGCGACCGTCTGACGCGGTGCGCCGCACCGCCTCCGCCGCGGTCCCCACACCCCCCATGATCATCGAGGTAGCCAGCTTGTCGGTCCTGGTTCTGGTTCTCGCCGTGAGCGCCGCCTGCTGCCTGGGCTTCGGCTTCGTCCTGCAGCAGAACGCGGCCCAGCACGCGCCCCGCGCCGACTTCCTCTCCCCCCGGCTGCTGCTGGACCTGATGAAGGTGCCGAGCTGGCTCGGTGGCATCGCGCTGATGGTCGCCGGCATGGGCCTCGGCGCCGCCGCGCTCGGTCAGGGGCAGCTCTCCCTGGTGGAGCCGCTGCTCGCGACCAACCTGCTCTTCGCCCTCGGCCTGTCCCGCCGCCGGACGGGGCGGCCGCTCGGCCGCCAGGGCTGGGCGGGCCTTGCACTGCTCGCGGGCGGCGTGATCACGTTCATCGTGGCCGGTGAGCCGCGCGCCGGGGCCGCGGTCGCGGATCCGCAGCGGCTGTGGATGATCATCGGCGCGATGGTGGGCCTCGCGATCCTGCTGACCATGCGAGCCAAGCGCTCCCGGATGAGCTCGGCCCCGGTGCTGCTGGCCCTGGCGGCCGGCCTGCTCTACGGCGTGCAGGACGCGCTGACGAGGGTCAGCGGCGACCGCTTCGCCGCGAGCGGCCTGGCCGGGCTGCTCACCTCCTGGCAGCCGTACGCGGTGCTGCTGATCGGGATCACCGGGCTGATCCTGGTGCAGAGCGCGTTCGAGACCGGGTCGCTGTGCAAGTCGCTGCCCGCCCTCACCGCCGCCCAGCCGCTCGCCGGCATCATCTGCGGCGTCGGCTTCCTCGGCGACCGGCTGCGGATGGACGCCGGCGCGCTGGCCTGGCAGGCGACGGGTCTCGCGGCCGTGGTGACGGGCATCGTCCTGCTCGGCATGCACCCGGCGATGCCCCGTGGCGCGGTGGTACGGGCGACGGTGCCGGTCCCCGCGCTCCAGGGCGCCACGACGCGCTGATCCACCGGGCCGTCCGGGCTGCTTGGATGGCTCCATGAGCGCTGCTGACGAGATCCTCGACGTCGTCGACGAGCACGACCGCGTGATCGGGCAGGCCCCGCGCGGGGAGGTGTACGAGCGCGGTCTGCGGCACCGCTGCGTGTTCGTCCAGGCCCGGGACGCCGAGGGCCGGGTGTTCGTGCACCGCCGCACGCCGACGAAACTGGTCTTCCCCTCCCTCTACGACATGTTCGTGGGCGGCGTGGTCGGCGCGGGCGAGTCCTACGACGACGCGGCCCTGCGCGAGGCCGAGGAGGAACTCGGCGTCAGCGGCCTGCCCCGCCCCTCGTACCTCTTCAAGTTCCTCTACGCCGACGGCGCCGGCCTGAGCTGGTGGTCCGCCGTGTACGAGGTCCGCTGCGAGCTCCCGGTGAGCCCGCAGGCCGAGGAGGTCGCCTGGCACGACTTCCTGCCCGAGGAGGAGGTGGCGCTGCGGCTCGGCGAGTGGGAGTGGGTGCCGGACGGACTGGCGGCGTACCACCGCCTGGAGGCGCAACGGCGCTGAGCG
>NZ_JBFBJT010000199.1:0-10312 GCF_040686175.1 Streptomyces sp. NPDC086077
GCTTGGGGGTCACCGGCGTGAGCGAGCCCGCCGCCAGCGCGCGGATCCGGTCCGGCCACTCCGGGGGGTACCACTGACCGTTCGCCATGGGCGCGAGGCTATCCCGTGGTGAGCGGATGTTCGAGAGGCAGTGATCACCTCGCCGATCGCCGGGCGGCTACGGCTGGACGAGCTCCACCTGGATCTCGACCTCGACCGGCGCGTCCAGCGGCAGCACCGCAACGCCCACCGCGCTGCGCGCGTGCACGCCCTTCTCGCCGAGGACCTCCCCGAGGAGCTCGCTCGCGCCGTTGACGACGCCGGGCTGGCCGGTGAAGTCGGCGGCGGAGGCGACAAAGCCCACGACCTTCACCACGCGCGCGATCCGGTCCAGGTCGCCGACGACGGACTTGACGGCCGCCAGCGCGTTCAGGGCGCAGATGCGGGCGAGGTCCTTGGCCTCCTCCGCGGTGACCTCCGCACCGACCTTGCCGGTGACCGGAAGCTTGCCCTCCACCATGGGGAGCTGGCCGGAGGTGTAGACGTAGGGGCCGCTCAGCACGGCCGGCTGGTAGGCGGCGAGCGGCGGTACGACCGCCGGCAGCGTCAGGCCGAGCTGCGTGAGCTTCGCCTCGACCGCGCTCACGCCTGCTTCTCCCGCTTCAGGTAGGCCACCAGCTGCTCGGGGTTGTTCGGTCCGGGCACGACCTGGACGAGCTCCCAGCCGTCCTCGCCCCAGGTGTCCAGAATCTGCTTCGTGGCATGGACGAGCAGCGGCACGGTTGCGTATTCCCACTTGGTCATGGGGCCGACTGTATCCGCTGGCGGCGGCGGCCTTCGCGGCCGACCGGAGTGAGGGTTGTCCACAGGCCGCCGATTGCTTTTTGCGCGAACTGGTTACGCTCGAAGACGTGAGCAGGCTCCAGGTCGTCAGCGGCAAGGGCGGGACCGGCAAGACGACGGTCGCCGCCGCCCTAGCGTTGGCTCTGGCCACCGAGGGGAAGCGGACGCTTCTCGTCGAGGTCGAGGGCCGACAAGGCATCGCACAGCTCTTCGAAACGGAGGCGCTGCCCTATGAGGAACGAAAGATCGCCGTCGCCCCGGGCGGCGGCGAGGTGTTCGCCCTCGCCATAGACCCCGAACTGGCCCTACTGGACTACCTCCAGATGTTCTACAAACTGGGGAGCGCCGGACGGGCCCTGAAGAAGCTCGGCGCGATCGACTTCGCCACCACCATCGCGCCCGGCCTGCGGGACGTGCTCCTGACCGGCAAGGCGTGCGAGGCGGTCCGGCGCAAGGACCGCGCCGGACGGTTCGTCTACGACTACGTCGTCATGGATGCTCCGCCCACGGGCCGGATCACCCGCTTCCTGAACGTCAACGACGAGGTCGCCGGCCTCGCGAAGATCGGCCCGATACACAATCAGGCGCAGGCCGTGATGCGGGTGCTGAAGTCCCGGGAGACCGCCGTCCACCTGGTGGCCCTCCTGGAGGAGATGCCCGTCCAGGAGACCGCGGACGGCATCGCCGAGCTGCGGGCGGCGAACCTGCCGGTCGGCCGGGTGATCGTGAACATGGTGCGGCCCGAGGTGCTGGACGCGGCGGACCTGGACCTCGTACGGACGATGCCGCGCGCCGATCTCGCGCGGACGCTGTCGGCCGCCGGGCTCGGCGGGGCTCGCCGTGGGCAGAACGCCGAGAAGCTGGTGGACCCGCTGGTGGCGCAGGCCGAGGAGTACGGCGAGCGGTATCTGCTGGAGCACGAACAGCGGGCCGTCCTGGCCGAGCTGGGCCTGCCCCTGCACGAACTGCCGCTGCTCGCCGAGGGCATGGATCTGGCGGGCCTGTACGAACTGGCCACCGAGCTGCGGAAGCAGGACATCTCATGAGTCCGGACGACCCCACATCGGCGCACCACCGTCTCTCCCCCTCGCGCGTGCTCGACGTCGATCCGCTGCTGGACGACCCGAAGACCCGCATCGTGGTGTGCTGCGGGTCGGGCGGGGTCGGCAAGACCACCACGGCTGCGGCACTGGGCCTGCGGGCCGCCGAGCGCGGCCGCAAGGTCGTCGTGCTCACCATCGACCCGGCGCGGCGGCTGGCGCAGTCCATGGGCATCGACTCGCTCGACAACACCCCGCGCCGGGTCAAGGGCGTCGAGGGCGACGGCGAGCTGCACGCGATGATGCTCGACATGAAGCGCACCTTCGACGAGATCGTCGAGGCGCACGCGGACCCCGAACGGGCCGCGACGATCCTGGGCAACCCCTTCTACCAGTCGCTGTCCGCGGGCTTCGCCGGCACGCAGGAGTACATGGCGATGGAGAAGCTGGGCCAGCTGCGGGCCCGGGACGAGTGGGACCTGATCGTCGTCGACACACCGCCCTCGCGCTCCGCGCTGGACTTCCTGGACGCGCCCAAGCGGCTCGGGTCGTTCCTGGACGGGCGGCTGATCCGGCTCCTGACTGCCCCGGCCAAGCTGGGCGGCCGGGCGGGGATGAAGTTCCTGAACGTCGGGATGTCGATGATGACCGGCACGCTCGGCAAGCTGCTCGGCGGTCAGCTGCTGAAGGACGTCCAGACGTTCGTGGCCGCGATGGACACCACGTTCGGCGGGTTCCGCACGCGCGCGGACGCGACGTACAAGCTGCTCCAGGCACCCGGGACGGCGTTCCTGGTCGTGGCGGCCCCGGAGCGGGACGCGCTGCGGGAGGCCGCGTACTTCGTGCAGCGGCTGGCCGCCGAGGACATGCCGCTCGCCGGGTTGGTGCTCAACCGCGTCCATGGCAGCGGCGCCGACCGGCTGTCGGCCGAGCGGGCGCTCGCCGCCGCGGAAAATCTTGAAGAGCCCCGCATTGTCGATCAGGGGGACGGGAAAGCTGGACTTCGTAACTCTCCCGACACGTACGGCAGTTCAGATTCACCCGCTTCCGAGGCGCCGGCTCGCAGCGGAGGCTCCCCCACCGCCACGGACGAGGACGACTCCCCCGTCGTCACGGACGAGCACACCTCGCAGCGCCCCGTCGACCAGCTCACCGCAGGCCTGCTGAGGCTGCACGCGGAACGTATGCAACTCATCGCCCGCGAGCAGCGCACGCGTGACCGCTTCACCTCGCTGCACCCCGAGGTGCCGGTGGTCGAAGTGGCCGCGCTGCCGGGCGATGTGCACGACCTCACGGGACTGCGGAACATCGGCGACCGGCTCGCGGCCCACCGGCCGGAGCTGCCGGTCGAAGACGTCTGAGGGCGGGCTCCCCGCAGGGGACGCCCGCAGTCCTCAGCCCCGTGGCGCTCAGCTCACCGCCGCGTAGTTCTCGTACACCTCGTCGTCGTCGAGGGGCACCAGGCCGGCACCCCGCTCGTACTCCGTCCGCGCGGTCTCCAGGAGCCGGCGCCAGGAGGTGACGGTCGGGCGCCTGCGCAGCAGTGCGCGGCGCTCGCGCTCGGTCATTCCTCCCCACACGCCGAACTCGACGCGGTTGTCCAGCGCGTCGGCCAGGCATTCCGTGCGTACCGGACATCCGGTGCACACCGCCTTGGCCCTGTTCTGCGCTGCTCCCTGAACGAACAGTTCATCCGGATCGGTAGTGCGGCAGGCCGCCTGCGCACTCCAGTCGGTTACCCAGCCCATACCGGCGCCGTCCTCTCCCGAATCGAGGCTCCCCCACGGCGGCAGCGGCATATTCACCGCCGCCAGTTGAGGACGTTACGGAAGGTGGGCACGGCGCAACACCCCCAGCGGGCCCAATCTTGAATGGCCCGAACGGACTATGCGTAAGCGGCAGATCACCCGGGGGAGTGAGCCTGCGACATGCGCGACAATCCCGGCAAATGGGGACGGTTCAGTTGCGCCACAACGGACGCCAAGTGACACTCAAGGCCGATTCGGGCACCCGCCCAACACGCCTCGGCGAAAAAGGCCGAGGGGATCCGGAACGATTCGGGGTCGCCGGACGTATTGATACGTAGCCCTACTGCTGTGACAGTTGAGAGCAGCTTAGGCCAAGGCATATACGCGTGTCCGGCGAATGAGAACGTAGGCTGCCCTCATGCCAAAGAAGCGCTCGGGCGGTGGTCTGTCGCCAACGCAACAGGCCGCCAAGTTCCTAGGTGTCAGTGTGCTCGCGGGAGCCGTCATGGCCGGCATCGCGCTGCCCGCCGTCGGCGCGCTGGGCCTCGCGGCGAAGGGATCGGTGGAGAGCTTCGACGAGCTCCCCGCCAACATGCGGACCCCGCCGCTCAGCCAGCGGACCACCATCCTCGACTCGCGCGGCGACGACATCGCCACGGTCTACTCGCGCGACCGGACGGTGGTCGAGCTCAAGGACATCTCGCCGTACATGCAGAAGGCGATCGTCGCGATCGAGGACTCGCGCTTCTACCAGCACGGCGCGGTCGACCTCAAGGGTGTGCTGCGCGCCCTGAACCGCAACGCGCAGAGCGGCGGCGTCGCCGAGGGCGCGTCCACGCTCACCCAGCAGTACGTGAAGAACGTCTTCGTGGAGGAGGCCGGGGACGACCCGACGAAGGTCGCGCAGGCCACCCAGCAGACCCTCGGCCGGAAGATCCGCGAACTGAAGTACGCGATCCAGGTCGAGGAGGAGCTCGGCAAGAAGAAGATCCTCGAGAACTACCTGAACATCACGTTCTTCGGCCAGCAGGCCTACGGCGTCGAGGCCGCCTCGCAGCGGTACTTCTCCAAGTCCGCCAAGGACCTCACCCTCCCGGAGGCAGCCCTCCTCGCGGGTATCGTCCAGTCGCCCAGCCGGTACGACCCGGTCAACGACGAGGCGGAGGCCACCAAACGGCGCAACATCGTCCTGCAGCGCATGGTGGAAGTCGGCGACATCTCCCAGGCGGACGCCGACAAGGCGATGAAGGTGCCGCTGGAGCTGGAGGTCAGCCGGCCGCAGAACGGTTGCATCACCGCCGTCAAGGGCGCCAGCTTCTTCTGCAAGTACGTCGAGAAGGTCTTCCTCAACGACCCGGTCTTCGGCAAGACCAAGGAGGACCGCGCGAAGATCTGGAACCAGGGCGGTCTGACCATCAAGACCACCCTGGACCCGCAGGCCCAGGAGTCGGTGCAGGCCTCGCTGAAGGATCACGTCAACCAGGACGACCAGGTCGCCGCCGCGACCACCCTGGTCGAGCCCGGCACCGGCAAGATCCTCGGCATGGGGCAGTCGAAGGCGTACGGCTACGGCAAGAACGAGACGGAGTACAACTACTCGGTCGACTCCGCCTGGGGCGGCTCGAACTACGGCTTCCCGACCGGGTCGACGTTCAAGCCCTTCGTCGCGGCGGCCGCGCTGGAGCAGGGCCGGCCGGCCTCGCAGGAGTACTCGTCGCCCTACGACATGGACTACCCGAGCCCGGTCCAGACGTGCTCCGGCAAGCCGTGGCTGAACACGGGCCCGAAGAAGGCGACCGTCGAGAACGAGGACGAGTCCGAGGTCGGGCCGTACCGGCTGGAGGAGGCGATGGCCAAGTCGGTCAACACCTACTTCGTGCAGATGATCTCGGACATCGGCCTCTGCCCGGTCATGAAGATGACCGAGAACCTGCACGTCGTGCAGGGCAACGGCGACAAGATGCCCGAGGTGCCCGCGATCGCCCTCGGCTCCAAGGGCATCTCCCCGCTGACCATGGCGACCGCGTACGCGGCCTTCGCCTCGCGCGGTACGTACTGCTCGCCGGTCGCCATCGAGTCGATCACGCAGAAGATCGGCAACGAGCAGAAGTCGCTCCAGGTGCCGAAGTCGACCTGCTCACGGGCCATGTCCGAGAAGACCGCCGACACCATCAACGCCCTGCTGGGCGGCGTGATCGACTCGGGTACGGGCCAGGAGGCGGGCCTCACCGACCGCGACAGCGCGGGTAAGACGGGTACGACGGACGAGCGCAAGAACGCCTGGTTCGTCGGCTACACGCCCAACCTCGCGGGCGCGGTCTGGGTCGGCAGCGCCACCCAGCAGGTCCAGATGGAGAACATCAACATCGGCGGCGTCCACCACGACAAGGTCTACGGCGGCCGCGTCCCCGGCCCGATCTGGCGCGACGCCATGACCGGCGCCCTCACGGGCAAGGAGGCGGCGTCCTTCAACCACATCGACCTCCCGGAACCCGAAAAGGACCGCGATAGCGAGGACGGTGACGGCGAGCGTGGCCGCGGTGACGGCAACAACGACAACGGGAACGGTGACGACCAGGGCGGCCTCATCGAGGGCCTGATCAACGGAGGGACGGACGGAGGGCCGGACCCGAAGCCGTCCTTCTCCCTCCCCGAGGGCTGGATCCAGGGCGGGGACAACGGTGGGAACAACGGCAACGGCAGCGGTGGCAACTGGCCGTGAGGGCAGGGCCGGCGGTAGTCGCCGGCCGGCAGCCGTAGGCCCGTAGGCGGTGGTACGGCGATGGGGGCGCCCCTTTCAGGAGGGGCGCCCCCATCGCCGTACCGGAAGCCGGGCTCAGCCCGCGAGGATCTTCTTCACGGCCGCCGCGACGCGGCCGCCCTCCGCCTGGCCGGCGACCTTGGGGTTCACGATCTTCATGACCGCGCCCATGGCCCGCGGCCCCTCCGCGCCGGCCGCCTTGGCCTCCTCGACGGCCTGGGCGACGATCGCGTTCAGCTCCTCGTCGGACATCTGCCGGGGCAGGTAGGTGGCGAGCACCTCACCCTCCGCCTTCTCCCGCTCGGCCGACTCGGCGCGACCACCCTGGGCGAAGGCGTCCGCGGCCTCCCGCCGCTTCTTCGCCTCCTTGGTGATCACCTTCAGGACCTCGTCGTCGGAGAGCTGGCGCTTCTCCTTGCCGGCGACCTCCTCCTTCTGGATCGCGGCGAGCGTCAGCCGGAGCGTCGAGGAGCGGAGCTCGTCGCGCTCCTTGATCGCGGCGTTGAGGTCTTCCTGCAGCTTCGACTTGAGCGTGGTCATGACGTCGATTGTCGCAGGTGTGCACAACCGGACGCCCGTTGATTTAGGGGGCGGTCGGACGCGGGGTCCCGGCGGGGTCTGACACGATGGTCGTATGCGCGCGCGATACGGAGTACCCCTCGGCATCACGGCGGTCGCGGCCGCCGGTCTCCTCTACTCGGCCGGGTTCGAGGCCCGTTCCTTCCGCCTGCGACGGGTGACCGTCCCCGTGCTGCCCGCGGGCATGCACCCGATGCGCGTGCTGCACGTCTCCGACATCCACATGGTCAGCGGCCAGCGCAAGAAGCAGCGCTGGCTTCGCTCGCTGGCCGGCCTGCGCCCCGACTTCGTGATCAACACCGGCGACAACCTCTCCGACCCGCAGGGCGTGCCGGAGGTGCTGGACGCGCTGGGCCCCCTGATGGAGTTCCCGGGCGCGTACGTCTTCGGCTCCAACGACTACTACGGCCCCAAGCTGCGCAACCCCGCCCGCTACCTGTTCGAGAAGGCCCAGGGCCGGCACGGGCTGAACGGCAACGCGCCCGCGGTCGGCGTCGTCCACAACCCGTGGGAGGACCTGCGGGACGGTTTCGACGCGGCGGGCTGGCTGAACCTCACGAACACGCGGGGCATGCTGAAGATCGACGGCGCAACGGTCGAGATGACCGGCGTGGACGACCCGCACATCAAGCGGGACCGCTACGTGCAGGTGGCGGGCGGTCCGTCGGCCGACGCGGACTTCTCGATGGGCGTGGTGCACGCGCCGTACCTGCGCAGCCTGGACTCCTTCACGGCGGACGGCTACCCCCTGATCCTGGCCGGCCACACCCATGGCGGCCAGCTGTGCATCCCCTTCTACGGCGCCCTCGTCACCAACTGCGACCTGGACACGGAGCGGGTGAAGGGCCTGTCGACGCACACGTCCGAGGGCCGGACGTCGTACATGCACGTGTCGGCGGGGTGCGGGACGAACCGGTACACGCCGATGCGGTTCGCGTGTCCGCCGGAGGCGACGTTGCTGACGTTGGTGGGGCGGGAGTAGCCCCACGGAAAGCGCCAGGTCAGCCCCGCTGTCGGCGAGGCCGGCAGGGCTTCGGCGTAACCCACACAGCCCACCCGATATGCCCCATTTGCCCTACATGCTTAGCGTGAGGGCATGACCGCCCCGATACCCAGGGACATCCCGGACCTCCCCGCGATCCCAGGCATCCCCGCGCTGCTGCCCTCGCCGGTCCCCGCCACGGCGGTGGTACCCCCCGTACGCCGACCCCTGATCGCCGCCTTCCGCCTCCTCACCGCGGCGACGGCGGCGGCCGGGGTGGCGATCTTCCTGGTCCTCGGCAGCCCGCCGCGCGTGCTGAGCCACTTCACGATCCAGAGCAGCATCCTGCTGGCCCTGGTGCTCGTCGCCTCGGCCCGCCGGGCGTGGACGGCCCGTCGCCCGCTGCGCTCCTCGCTGACGGGAGCGGCACTCCTGTACGTGGTGGTCACGGCCCTGGTCCACCATCTGCTCCTGGCGAACGCGCCGAGCCCCTACGCGATGACCAGCACGATGACAGGTGCCACGACGTCGGCGCTGCTCCAGACCATCGCCGATCACGTGCTCCACACGGCGGTCCCGATCGCGGCCGTCCTGGATTGGCTCCTCCTCACGCCCCCCGGCCGCCTGCACCTCCGCCAGGCCAGCACCTGGCTGCTGTACCCCATGGCCTACCTGGCCTTCTCCTTCATCCGGGGCGAGTACCTGCTCCCGGGCACGCCGGGCCACTATCTCTACCCCTTCCTCGACGTCGACCAGCACGGCTACAAGAGCGTCCTGGGCAACGCCCTCCTCCTGGGCCTGTCCATCTACGCGCTGGCCGTCCTCCTGGTCGCCCTCGACCACGCCCGTCCGAACCCCGTCCGCCACCACGGCAAAACCGGATTTCGTCTCCAGCCACCAGTGGGCTAAAGTAAACGTCGTCGCCGCGACAGCAGCGACATCGGGGTGTAGCGCAGCTTGGCAGCGCGCTTCGTTCGGGACGAAGAGGTCGTGGGTTCAAATCCCGCCACCCCGACGCTGGTCAGAGGGTCAATCGCATGATCGCGATTGGCCCTTTGTCGTGCTCGGGGGGCAAACAGGGGTCCAACGAAGTTGATCACCTCCTGGCCTTACTGATCACGGCTCGCTGTCGGCGGCGGACGGCCTCGGTCGTCGCCTGGCTGCCGTGACCGTCCGGCTCCACTCCGTCCCCTCCCCGCCCGCCTCCTGCTGCTGCCGCTGCCGCCGCGGGTGCTCTGGGAGGACGTCGACCACCTACTTCGGCAGAGCGATGGCCCGTCGGCGCTTCTTTTGGTCTTCGTCTCGCCGTGCTCCCGCACGGAGCGCCACACGGCGACGTGCGGCGCGATGCCGTCGGCTGCGTCTCGCAGGAAGACGTGGTCCCAGGTGAGGGGCCGAGCCTCGCGCTGCGACGAGCGCCGCTTTGGCCTGCTTCAGGTTCAGTGCCTTGCTCGGCCGGGGCACGCTTCCGGAGTGGCGGGTACTGCGGCCCTGTCCTCCAACCAGTCGTCAGCATCGCGCGTTCGGCGCCGTTGGCGTTTCCCGTAGAGCCAACGGCCGACGCCAGGCGCTTGCCCGTAGCGGCGCCGCGAACGACGAATTCGAGGCGCGGCCGCGAAGGCTCCGGGGCCAATCCGTCGACAACTCCCTTGGTGGGCGGCTCAAATGGGGGCGCAGCGAAGAACCGCAAGTGAAGCTCAGATCTTTCTCAATTCCGTGCCCGCGGCTTGGGCCGGCATGTCCCTTGTGATTGAGTTGATCTTCGTTCGGCGCGTGGGGGAACTACGGCACAGACGACCAATGTGCGCGCGCGCTCGGCGAATTGATGGGGCATGAGTCCCCGACTCTCTCTGACCAAGGAGCAAGTTGTGAAGACCTTCCGCCGTCGTGCGGCGCTCGTCTCTGTGGTGTGCGCGGCCGCCGTCACCTTCTCCGGTATCGGCACCGCCCATGCCGCCACCCAAGGTCCGGCTGTCGCCTCGATATCCACGGAGGAGGTCTCCGAGCAGCAGATCGACGAAATGGCCACGTATCTGGAGGCCATATTCGGTGGTGAACTGACCGCCGAAAACGGCGCGTTCGATCGCGCCGCCACCGAAGCGAAGTTCGGCAAGGAGTTCGCGGACACGGTGGAAGCGGAGATCGCCGCGCAGCGTGCGGGGGCCGGCAGTTCCAAGGCGTCGTCCGGGCTGCGTGCTGCCGCCGCGAGCAAGGACAGCTACGGCAAGTGCCTGCTGAAGGCTGTGGGGCTGGGCGGACTCGGCGGTGCCACTTCCGCCATCATGAACAAGCTGTCGGACAAGAAGTGGTCCGACGCCGCTCGGCTGATCACCAAGGAAGCGGCCAAGCGCGGCGTCAAGATCGCCGTGAAGGGCGGGGT
>NZ_JBFBJT010000200.1:0-10247 GCF_040686175.1 Streptomyces sp. NPDC086077
CGGCGGCCACGGCGATCCGGGCCACGCGTCTCGCGCCCGGTATCGGTTCGCTCTGGGGGGTGAGGGTCATCGGCATCCCTTGTTGGTTAAGGAACGAGACAGTCCGGAATCCGGTCCCGGACGACCGCTCAGCCTTACGCAACAATGGGAAGTTTGGCGAGGGTTGACCGCATCGAAATGGATGAATGGGGAAAACCCGCGATGCGCATTGAGGGGTAGAGGGGGTGAGCGGAACATTTCGGGTGGGGGGCGGCGTTCCCGGTCCGACGGGATAGCGTCCCCTCGTGCGCAAGAAGTTGAGGGTGGCGGCCTACGCCATATGCGTCCGCGACGGCCAGGTGCTGCTCGCCCGCTCCCCGGCCCCCGACGGGACACCGGAGTGGGTGCTGCCCGGCGGTGGCATGGAGCACGGCGAGGATCCCTACGACACCGTCCGCCGGGAAGTGCGCGAGGAGACCGGCTACCGCATCGAGGTCACCGGCATCCTCGGGGTCAACTCCCTCCACCGCGCCTTCCCGGGCCCCCGCTTCCGCCGGGCGACCGACCACCACGGCGTACGCCTGGTCTACGAGGGGACCGTGGTCGGCGGCGAACTGTGCCACGAGGTCGGCGGTTCCACCGACATGGCCGCCTGGCACGACCTCGACGCCGTACCCGCCCTGCGTCGTATCGGCCTGGTCGATCTGGGCCTGCGGCTGTGGCGGGAACGCCCGGCCGCGGGGCGCGTCGACCTGGCGTAGGACGGGGTGCGCCGCCCCGTCGTGCTTCCGCCGTGTGCCCCGCCGGACGAACTCCCGGTGACGGCCCCCACGCCGTCCGACGAGCCGCCGTCGGCGCCCAGGATGGTCCAAGATCGACGGACTCGGGCGGGGCGCGCGACCGCAACGCCGAGCTGGTCCTCAAGAAGGGCTGAAACCCGCCCAACCGGGACGCCCTTCAGCAACTTTCACGCGGTGCCCACGGTTTCTTCCTCCGACTGTGTTGTGATCCGAAAAGGATCCGAGGGGATCAGATGGGGGAAGACATGAACGGACGAGTGACCCTGGTGGCGGCGACGGCCGTCGCGTTGTCGGCAGCCCTGGCCGGCGCGGCCCTGGCGGCCCCCACCACCGGCGGCCACGACACGACCCGCGAGGCGATGCGGGCCGCCGTGCGGGACGGTGTGCCCGGTGTGACGGCCACCGTGAAGGACGGGCACCGCACCTGGCGGGCGACCGAGGGCGTGGGCAACCTCCGCACCGGCCAGCCGCGTTCGGCGGCCGACCGGTACCGGGTGGGCAGCATCACCAAGACGTTCGTGGCGACGGTGCTGCTCCAGCTGGAGGCGGAGGGCCGGCTGTCGCTGGACGACACCGTGGAGAAGTGGCTGCCGGGCGCGGTACGGGGCAACGGCCACGACGGCCGGAAGATCACCCTCCGTCAACTGCTCAACCACACCAGCGGCGTCTTCGACTACACCTCGGACGACGAGTTCGGCCGCACGTACTTCCTGAAGGACGGCTTCCTGGCGCACCGCTACGACACGCAGAAGCCGGCCGAGCTGGTGGCGGTCGCGATGGCCCACGAGCCCGACTTCGCGCCGGGCACCTCGTGGAGCTACTCCAACACCAACTACGTCCTCGCCGGCATGGTGATCGAGAAGACGACCGGACGTCCGTACGGCGCGGAGATCCGCGACCGGATCATCGAGCCCCTGCACCTGCACGCCACGTCGGTGCCCGGCACGCGGGCCGCCGTCCCGCAGCCCAGCAGCCGCGCGTACGGCAAGCTGGCGCAGACGGCGACCGGGCCGACGTACGACGTCACGAGGCTCAACCCCTCCATGGCGTACGCCGCCGGCGAGATGATCTCCGACTCGTCGGACCTCAACCGCTTCTACCGGGCACTGCTCGGCGGCAAGCTGCTGCCGCCACGGCAGTTGAAGGCTATGAAGACGACGGTCCGGATCGACGGCGCCCCGAACGCCGCCTACGGACTGGGCCTGATGGACCGGAAGCTGTCCTGCGGTGTCCACGTCTGGGGCCACGGCGGCGGCATCCACGGCTCCTCGTCCGAGGCGGTCACCACCCCCGACGCCCGGCACTCCCTCGCCTTCAACTTCAACGGCGACTGGGCGGGCGACGCCGACGCGGTGATCGAGGCGGAGTTCTGCGGCGACCGCGGAGCCGGAACGCGTCTCGAGACGCGGTGACATGCTCCGCCCTGCCGTGACATGAGGAGGGGCCGCCCGGCATCGCTGCCGGACGGCCCCTCCTCTCCCCTCCTGACGCCGGCCCCGGTCCGTCACTACCGGGGCAGCACCACCACATACGCCGCCGGGTCCCGGTCCGCCGACGCCATCAGCGCCGTGCGCACGACCGTCGCCTGCTGCTCCATCGCGTCCCGCAGCTTCTTCGGCGTGATGTACACGACCGTGATGCCCAGTCGCTCCAGGTGCTCACGCTTGCGGGCGTACTCCGACCACAGGGCGTCGTCCTCCTGCCGACGGCCTTGGCGGGGCGCCCGGGTGTCCAGCTCCACCGCCACCGCGTGCTCCGGCCAGTAGGCGTCCAGGCCCCCGAGGTGCGGGCCGCCGGGCAGGCGCAGGTCGACGTTCCACACCGGGTCGGGCAGGCCGAACTCCCGGATCATGCGGTACAGCCGGTCCTCCGCGATCGCCCGCCCCTCCGCCAGCAGCGAGTCCACGGCGTCCACGACGTGCGGGCGGCTCAGCAGCCTGGCCTGGTTCAGCTCCCTCACGACCGCGGCCGGTTCGCAGTGCCCGCCGCGTACCGCCTCGGTGAGCAGCCGGCGCACCGCACCCGCGTCCGCGAGGTCGGCCACCGCGTCGGCCAGGGCCCGCGGCACCGGCGCGACCGGCAGGCCCGTGCGGTGCTGCGGCGTGGGCAGCGCGGAGGTGCGCAGCAGCCGGGCGCAGCCCGTCGAGCGCAGCCGGCGCAGGCGGGGGACCAGCACGTCGATGTGGTCCAGGGCGGGCAGCGGGGGGACGGCGGCGAAGCCGTGCAGGTTCAGTGCGGCGAGGCCGGTGATCATCGCCTCCGGGTACAGCGGGCGTTGCTCGTCCTCGGCGCCGGGCTGGGCCGGGACCCCGGAAGAGGACTCCCGGGCCGCGTACATCAGCACCGCGTGCAGTCGCTCCTCGCTGGTCGGCGGGCCGGGGTGGAGCAGGTGGACGCCCGGGAGGAGCTCCTGCCAGGGGCCGCCCGACTTGCACTGCTCGTTGGTCTCGGCGGCCGAGACGCCGTGCGCGCGCAGCTGAGCGGCCGTCATGACGCGGCGCCGGCCGTCGGACAGGTGGTGCAGGGGGCGGGGGGAGAGCGGGGTGTTGTGGTTCATGACCCGGGGATTCCCGCGGCTGATCCGCCCCTTAACCGCTGTTACACGCCCGTCGACAAATCCCGACAAGCTCGCACTAAAGGACGCATGTTCGGATGCCGAGAGAGCAGCCAAAACCCCTGGTCCGTTCGGGTGTGGACCAGGGGTTACGGCTATTGTTGCCTGAATTTCGTAACGGTGACCAACGGCCCAAGCTCAGGCCAAAGCTACTGGTCAGCCGTTCGCCGCCGCGTCGCACGCCTGTCCGCGCAGGGCCCGCGCCAGGTCGTCCCGGGCCTCCAGGACCAGGCGGCGCAGGGCCGGGGCGGCGTCCTCGTGCGCCGCCAGCCAGGTGTCCGCCGCCGTCAGCGTCTCCTCGCTCGCGCGCAGCCCGGGGAACATGCCCCGCACCACGTGCATCGCGATCTGGATCGACCGCTCCTGCCACACCCGCTCGATCACCGCGAAGTACTTCTCGGCGTAGGGCTCCAGCAGCTCACGCTGGGACGGCTGGCCGAAGCCCGCGATCGTCGCCTCGACGAGCGCGTTGGACAGCGCGTCCGACTCCACGACCTGCGCCCACGCCTGCGCCTTGACGGCCGCCGAGGGGCGGGCGGCGAGGCAGCGGACCTGGCGACGCCGGCCGGACGCGGTGTCGTCCCGGGCCAGCTCCGCGGCCAGCGCCTGCTCGTCGGCGGCTCCGTGCGCGGCGAGCGGCTCCAAGAACGCCCAGCGCAGCTCCTGGTCCACCGCCAGCCCGTCGATCCGCTCCGTGCCGTCCAGCAGTCCCTGAAGCAGCCGCAGGTGCTCCGCGCCGGACGCCACGGACGCGAAGAAACGCGCCCAGGCCAGTTGCTGCTCGCTGCCCGGCCCGGCCGCCCGCAGCTCGCGCAGCGCGCCCTCCGCGAGCAGTTCCTCACCGGTGGACCGCCACTTCGGCGCCGCGTAGTGGATCAGCGCCGACTCCGTCCAGGCGTGCAGCATCTGGAGCACGCCGATGTCCGACTCGCGCCCCGCGAACCGCAGCACCAGGTCGGTGAAGTCCCGCGCGGGCAGCAGCGCGTCCCGTGTCATGTTCCACAGCGCCGACCAGCACAGGGCGCGGGCCAGCGGGTCGGTCAGCTCGCCCAGCGCCTCCTTGAGGGTGGCGAGAGAGGTCTCGTCGAAGCGGATCTTGCAGTACGTGAGGTCGTCGTCGTTGACCAGGACCAGTTCCGGCGCCTCGGCACCGGCCAGCCCCGTCACGACCGTGCGTGGCCCGTCGACGTCCGCCTCCTGGGTGGCGTACCGCTCCAGCGCCCCGCCCGCCGTACGGCGGTACAGTCCGATGCGCACCCGGTGCGGGCGCAGCTCGGGGTGCGACTCGGGCGCCTCCTGCACCACCGCCAGCTCCGCGACGCGGCCCTGCGCGTCCAGCAGCACCTGCGGGGTGAGCGAGTTGACGCCGGCCGTCTGGAGCCAGGCCCGTGACCAGGCGCCCATGTCCCGCCCGCTGGTCTCCTCCAGCACCGACAGCAGGTCGCCGAGGCGCGTGTTGCCGTACGCGTGCCGCTTGAAGTAGCGCCGCGCGCCCTCCAGGAACGCCTCCTCGCCGACATACGCCATGAGCTGCTTGAGGACGCTCGCGCCCTTGGCGTAGGTGATGCCGTCGAAGTTCAGCTTCGCGTCCTGCAGGTCGCGGATGTCGGCGGTGACGGGGTGGGTGGAGGGGAGCTGGTCGGCGCGGTAGGCCCAGGACTTGCGGCGGTTGGCGAAGGCGATCCAGCCGTCCGTGAAGCGGGTGGCGCTGACCAGCGAGAAGGAGCCCATGAAGTCGGCGAACGACTCCTTCAGCCACAGGTCGTCCCACCACTCCATGGTGACCAGGTCGCCGAACCACATGTGCGCCATCTCGTGCAGGATCACCGTGGCGCGGTGCTCGTACGAGGTCTGCGTGACCTTCCCCCGGAAGAGGTACTCCTCCTGGAAGGTCACCAGGCCCGGGTTCTCCATCCCGCCGAGGTTGTACTCGGGCACGAAGGCCTGGTCGTACTTCCCGAACGGGTACGGGTAGTCGAAGTGGTCGTGGAAGAAGTCCAGGCCCTGCTTGGTGAGCCGGAAGATCTCGTCGGTGTCGAAGTAGGGCGCGAGGCCCTTGCGGCACAGCGCGCCGAGCGGGATCTCCAGCGCCGTGCCGTCGTCGAACTCACGTGTGTAGGAGTCCGTGACGTAGTGGTAGGGGCCCGCCGCGATGCAGGTGATGTACGTGGCGATCGGCTTGGTCTCGGCGAAACGCCAGGTTCCGTCGGCGAGTTGCCCGGCCCCGTTGCTCCACACCGTCCAGCCCTCCGGCGCCCGCACCTCGAAGCGGAAGGGCGCCTTGAGGTCGGGCTGCTCGAAGCCGGCGAAGACCCGGCGGGCGTCGGCCGGCTCGTACTGGGTGTACAGGTACACCTCGCCGTCCTCGGGGTCGACGAAGCGGTGCAGGCCCTCGCCGGTACGGGAGTAGGCGCACAGCGCGTCGACGATCAGCTCGTTGTCGGCGGCGAGGTCCTCCAGCAGGATCCGGGAGCCGTCGAAGACCTCGCTGGGGTCGAGGTCCCGGCCGTTCAGCGAGACCGCGGTGACGTGCGGCGCGATCAGGTCCACGAAGCTCGCCGCGCCCGGCTCGGCGCAGCGGAACCTGATCGTGGTGACCGAGCGGAAGGTCCGCGGCCCCTCGCCGGACGCCTCGCCGAGCGCGGAGCGCACGTCGAGCGACACGTCGTACCCGTCGACGGACAGCAGGGCGGCCCGCTCCCGGGCCTCGTCACGGGTCAGATTCTCACCGGGCACGGGCGGCACTCCCTCGGGTTCGTCGGACGCGGGTTCGTCGGACACTGCTGAACAGGACCGATCCTCCCATGTGCTGCTGACGGGGGGCAGCCGGGAATGGTCCGGCGCGTGGCGGTGTTCTGCGGAAGTTCCCCGGGAGATTCACTTCCTCATGAGGAGAGACATGTCGGACAAGACCCCCGTCGACTTCTGGTTCGACCCGCTGTGCCCCTGGGCGTGGATGACCTCCCGCTGGGTGCTGGAGGTGGAGAAGGTCCGCGACATCGAGGTCCGCTGGCACCTGATGAGCCTCGCGGTGCTGAACGAGGACAAGCTGGACCAACTCCCCGAGGAGTACCGCGAGATGCTCGCCACCAAGGCGTGGGGGCCGGTTCGCGTCGTCATCGCGGCCCGGCAGGAGCACGGCCCCGAGGTGCTCGGTGATCTCTACACCGCGCTCGGCACCCGCATCCACAACCAGGGACAGGGCCCGGAGAAGGAGGCCGTCGTCGCCGCCCTGAAGGACGTCGGCCTGCCCGAGTCCCTGATGGAGCACTGGGACTCCACCCCTTACGAGTCCGAGCTGCGCGCCTCCCACCAGGAGGGCATCGACAAGGTCGGCCAGGAGGTGGGCACGCCCGTCATCTCGGTCCCCGGCCCCGATGGCGAGGAGGTCGCGTTCTTCGGTCCGGTCGTCACCCCCGCCCCCCAGGGCGAGGAGGCCGCCCGCCTCTGGGACGGCACCCTCGCCGTGGCCTCGGTCCCGGGCTTCTACGAGATCAAGCGCACCCGTACCAAGGGCCCGGACTTCAGCAACCTCTCGGGGCCCTGGGAGTCGCCGGGCTCGGCCGAGCCCTTCGACCCGCCGTCATGGCACAGAACGTGCTGCCGAAAGCCCCCGCGAGTCACGTCCTCGCGGGGGCTTTCGTCTTTCCGCCTGCCGACGTGAAAGGTGAGAAGACGATCACGAGGCAGGACGATGGGGGAGGGCTCAGGGGGCCAGCAGCAGGACGTCCGCGCGGGACTTGGCGGCGTCGTGGCGCCTGGCCACGTCCTGCCAGTTGACCACCCGCCACATGGCCTCGACGAAGTCGGCCTTCTGGTTCTTGTACTGGAGGTAGAAGGCGTGCTCCCAGGCGTCGAAGACCAGGATCGGCGTGGCGCCCTGACCGACGTTGCCCTGGTGGTCGTAGACCTGCTCGACGATCAGCCGGCCGCTCAGCGGCTCGTGGGCGAGGACGCCCCAGCCGGAGCCCTGGGTGGTCGCCGCCGCCTTGGACAGCTGGGCCTTGAAGTTCGCGAAGGAGCCGAAGGATTCGGCGATCGCGCCCGCCAGCTCGCCGACGCCGTCCGTCTCCAAGGGCTCGCCGCCGCCGTCTCCGGTCATGTTGTGCCAGTAGATCGAGTGCAGGATGTGCCCGGAGAGATGGAAGGCCAGGTTCTTCTCCAGGCCGTTGATCGAGCCCCACGACTCCTTGTCGCGTGCCTCGGCGAGCTGCTCCAGCGCGTCGTTCGCGCCCTTCACGTACGCCGCGTGGTGCTTGTCGTGGTGCAGCTCGATGATCTCCGGGCTGATCACGGGGGCGAGTGCGGAGTAGTCGTACGGCAGTTCAGGCAGCGTGTAGACGGGCATGAAGGGTCCCCTCCGACCTCTTATTGCAATGAGCTTGCAACTACAACCTAGCAACAAGAAGGCCCCCACGCGTGAACGTGGGGGCCTTTCGGGGGATGCGGCGGCGTCAGCGCCGGGCGCGCGCCCGCTGCCAGCCGTAGCCGACGGCCGCCAGCACGAGGGTCATGGCGCCCGTCGAGTACAACTGCACGCGCGTGTCGGGCTCCCGGGCCATCAGGACGAAGATCGCCGCCATGCCGGCCAGCGCCACCCAGGTCAGCACCGGGAACGCCCACATCCGCACGATGAGCTTCCCCGGAGCCTCCCGCTCCAGCCGGCGGCGCAGCCGCAGCTGGGAGACGGCGATGAAGATCCAGACGACGAGGATCACCGCGCCGATCATGTTCAGCAGCCAGGGGAAGACGTCGTCCGGCCGCCAGTAGCTGAGCACCACGCACACGAAGCCGAAGACGCAGGACGCCAGCACCGCGATCCGCGGCACCCCGCCCGTCACCCGGCCCAGCGCCTTCGGCCCCTGGCCGCGGCGCACCAGCGAGTATTTGATGCGCGAGGCGCCGTAGATGTTGGCGTTCATCGCGCTCAGCAGCGCGACCAGCACGACCACGTTCATCAGCTGCCCGGCGCCCGGGATGCCGAGCGTGTCCAGGGTGGCGACGTAAGGGCCGCTCTCGACGACCTCCTTCGAGTCCCACGGCACGAGGGTGACGACGACCGCCATCGAGCCGATGTAGAACAGCCCGATGCGCCACATCGCCGTGCGGACCGCGCTCGCCACGCCCTTGACCGGGTCCTCCGACTCGGCCGCCGCGATGGTGACCGTCTCCAGGCCGCCGTACGCGAACACCGAGGCGAGCAGGCCGATCACCAGCCCCTCGCCGCCGCCCGGCATGAAGTCCGTCAGATTGCTCGTGCCGGGGGAGTCCGTGCCGGGCAGGACGCCCGCGATCGCCAGCGCGCCGAGCACCAGGAACAACGCGATCGCCCCGACCTTCAACGCGGCGAACCAGAACTCGAACTCACCGAAGTTCTTCACGGCCGCGAGGTTCGCGCCGCAGAACACCAGCATGAACAGCGCCACCCACGCCCACTCCGGCGTCCCCGGCAGCCAGCCACTGACGATCTTCGCGGCGCCGATGCCCTCCAGCCCGACGGCCGTGCACAGCAGCACCCAGAAGGCCCAGCCCACGGTGAACCCGGCCCACGGCCCGATCGCCCGCTCGGCATGCGCGGAGAAGGACCCCGACGACGGATACGCCGCCGACATCTCGCCCAGCATCCGCATCACCAGCATCACCAGGACACCGGAGATGACATAGGCGACGACGATCGACGGACCGGCGGCGGCGATGCCCGCGCCGGAGCCGACGAACAGCCCGGCGCCGATCACGCCGCCCAGGGCGATCATCGACAGGTGGCGCTGCTTGAGTCCGTGGGACAGGGACGCGTCCGCCTCTGGCGGAGCCTGAACGGGGGTGGTGCGGGACATGGGCGCGGTTCGTCCAGTACGTGAGGGGACAAGGGGGACAATCACACGGAGTGTAAAGGCCGGGTCAGTGTTTTCCCGGGGCCGCCCATTTGGCGAGACCCTACAGAGTCGGCCCCACGCCCCGGGCGTGAGCCGCACGGCTTCACCTCAGTGACCGGTATCACGCCGACGCGCGTGTAATCACCACTCTTTGTAAGGAGCCCACCACAGTCACGCGCGTCCCTTTGTCGGGCGGTGACGGTGGTCGGCCCCGGTGCCCTGGGTTAGCGTCACGGTGTCCCGAACCGCCCTCACTCGCGGAGTCCCCATGAGCACCGCTGCCGCCGCCCCCGCCCGTCCGGGCCAGGTCCTCGCCGACCTGCTTCCCGCCTCCCGCGTCCGCGACGTCGCGCTCGTCGTCGGTGGCGCCGTGCTCACCGGCCTCGCCGCGCAGCTCGCCGTGCCGATCCCGGGCACCCCGGTGCCGGTCACCGGGCAGACCTTCGCGGCGCTGCTCGTCGGCACCGCGCTCGGTGCAGGACGCGGCTTCCTCTCCCTCGCGCTGTACGCGCTCGCCGGCGTCGCCGGCATGCCGTGGTTCGCGGAGGGCGGCTCCGGCGCCGGCGCCCCGTCCTTCGGTTACGTCATCGGCCTGCTGCTGGCCGCCACCGCCGTCGGCGCGCTGGCCCGCCGGGGTGCCGACCGCTCCCCGTGGCGGACGGCGGGCGCGATGCTGCTGGGCGAGGCGATCATCTACGCCGTGGGCGTCCCGTACCTGGCCTTCGCCACCGGTATGTCCGCCTCCGCCGCGATCGCGGCCGGGCTCACGCCGTTCCTGATCGGGGACGCGCTCAAGGCGGCGCTCGCGATGGGCCTGCTGCCGGCCGCCTGGAAGCTCATCGGCAGGCGCTGACGATCCGGTGATCCCGCGCGGGGCCGGGGTGGCTTGCTCCATGGCCTGCAGGTCGCCGCATGACAGGTCGAGGTAGGGCACGGTGCCGAGTTCCCGCTGCCACAGGTCGCCGGCCGACGTGATGGCGG
>NZ_JBFBJT010000201.1:0-10182 GCF_040686175.1 Streptomyces sp. NPDC086077
AACGACTCGTTCGGGTTCGGTGGGCACAACGTGGTGCTGGCGTTCCGGACGGTTTGATTCCTGCCTTACGGCGATGGCCCGAACCCCTTGCGGGGTTCGGGCCATCGCCGTTCGTGGGACGTGATGGTGGGTGGCGGGTCGCGCAGTTGCCCGCGCCCCTTCAGGGCGTCACCTGAGGGCGCCTCAGACCACCTGGTGGAGCCAGCGGACCGGGGCGCCCTCGCCCGCGTGGCGGAAGGGCTCCAGTTCGTCGTCCCAGGGCTTGCCGAGGAGTTTGGCGATGTCGGCCTCCAGGTCCGTCTCGCCCTGCTGGGCGCGGACCAGGGCCGCGCGCAGGCGGTCCTCGGGGATGAGGATGTCGCCGTGGATGCCGGTGACGGCGTGGAAGATGCCCAGGTCGGGGGTGCAGCTGTAGCGCTCGCCCTCGGCGGTGGGGCAGGGCTCGGCGGTCACCTCGAAGCGGAGCAGGTGCCAGCCGCGCAGCGCGGAGGCGAGTTGGGACGCCGTGCCGGGCTCGCCCTGCCAGGAGAACTCCGAGCGCCAGGTGCCGGGCGCGGCGGGCTGCCGGATCCAGTCGAGGTTGACGCGCGTGCCAAGCACCCCGGCGACGGCCCACTCGACGTGCGGGCACAGCGCGCGCGGCGCGGAGTGCACGTACAGGACTCCACGTGTCGTCACCGGGACCTCCGGGCTGAGCGGGCGTGTTGCGGCTGGCAGGGCGGTCGTGGCCGGTCGGCCTCGTTGATGGCGAGGCTACCGTGCGGCGGAGCGAGGAGTGTGACGTACCGTCGGTCCCAGGGCTCGGAAACTCCCGCCATTCACCCATGGGGACGCTTGTACGGGCGTAACCCGTTGCCCAGCGCGCGGGCGGGGACCCTCCCGGTTGTCATGGAGGGGAGAAGGAGAGCGAGGGGGAAGGCGGACGATGCGCAATACCGGACAGCGGGTGCGGACGATGGTGGCCGTGCTCACGGCGGCCGTGGTGGGACTCAGCGGCTGCACCGTCGTGGGCGGCGACGCGCCGGACGAGGCCGGCCTGGGCCGGCATCGGAAGGCGGCTCCGCAGGTGGTGTGGGACGCCAGTCCCGCCTCGATCGCCGCCGTCGGTGACTCCATCACCCGGGGTTTCAACACGTGCCTGGTGCTGTCGGACTGCCCGGAGGTGTCCTGGGCGACCGGCAGCAGCGCGGAGGTGAACAGTCTCGCCGTACGGCTGCTGGGGAGCGCGCGGGTGGCCACGCACAGCTGGAACCACGCGGAGAGCGGCACCAGGATGACGGACCTGCCGACGCAGATGGAGCGGGCGGCGGCGCGTGGACCGGAGCTCGTGACGGTCATGACGGGGGCGAACGACGCCTGCCGGTCCTCGACATCGGCGATGACGCCGGTCGACGACTTCCGGGCCGACTTCCAGGACGCGCTGCGCACACTGCGCAAGGCTCTGCCCAAGACCCAGGTGTATGTGGCGAGCATTCCGAACCTGATGCGGCTGTGGTCCGAGGGCCGTACGAATCCGCTCGGCAAGCAGGTCTGGAAACTGGGCATCTGCCCGTCGATGCTGGGCGACGCGGACGCCCTGGACGCGGCGGCCAACGAGCGGCGGGCGACGGTGCAGCAGCGGGTGGAGGACTACAACGCGGTGCTGGCGGAGGTCTGCGGGGCGGACGACCGCTGCCGCTACGACGGCGGCGCGGTGTACGAGTACCGTTTCGGCACCGCGCAGTTGAGCCACTGGGACTGGTTCCACCCGAGCACCGACGGTCAGGCGCGGCTGGCGGAGATCGCCTACCGGAAGGTCACCGGCAACAAGCCTTAAAGTTCCGCTCATGAGCGAACACTTCGGGACACTTTCCGACGGTACGGCCGTGCATCGCTGGACCTTGGAGCGCGCGGGCGTACGGGTGCGGGTGCTGTCGTACGGCGGGATCGTGCAGTCGGTCCAGGTGCCGGACCGGGATGGGCGGACGGCGGACGTGGTCCTCGGGTTCGCCGGGCTGGACGGCTATCTGGAGCACCCCGGGCCGTACTTGGGCGCCCTGGTCGGGCGCTACGCCAACCGGATCGCGGGCGGCCGCTTCCCGCTCGACGGACTGACCTACGCCCTCGCGCAGAACGACGGGCCGAACTCGCTGCACGGCGGTGAGCGCGGCTTCGACAAGCGGGTGTGGGACGTGACGCCGGTCGAGCACGGCGTACACCTCAGCCGGGTCAGCCGGCACGGCGAGGAGGGCTTCCCGGGGCGGCTGGAGGTCTCGGCGACCTACCTTCTCGACACCACCGGCGCGCTGCGGATCGCGTACGAGGCCGTCACCGACGCCCCGACCGTGGTGAACCTGACGAACCACTCCTACTGGAACCTGAGCGGGTCCGGCAACGCGGGCGGGCACGAGCTGCGGATCGCCGCCGGGCGCTACACACCGGTGGACGGCGACGCGATCCCCACGGGGATCGCCCCGGTCGAGGGGACCCGGTTCGACTTCCGGTCGGTCCGCAAGACCGGCTCCGGCTACGACCACAACTTCGTCCTCGACAAGGGCGTGACCGGCACGCCGGTGGAGGTCGCGGAGCTGTCCGACCCGGCGTCCGGGCGGGTGCTGACGGTGGCGACCACCGAGCCGGGGCTTCAGCTCTACACCGCCGAGCACCTGAGCGGGCCGTTCGCGCCGGGGGACGGTGTCGCGCTGGAGACGCAGCACTTCCCGGACTCGCCGAACCGTCCGGAGTTCCCGAGCACCGTGCTGCGGCCGGGCGAGGTGTTCCGCTCGGAGACGGTGTACGGCTTCTCGGCGCGCTGAGCCCGCAGGGGCCCCCTGAGCCCCGGCCCGGATGTCAGGTCCCGGACCGGGGCTGCTCTGCGGGACGAATCGTCCAGGATCAGACAGTAGTCGTCAGCGTGATCCTGCGGTCCGCGATCGAGCGGCCCGCCTGGATCTCGTACGAACCCTTCACAAAAGACCACGCCCCGCTCGCCTCGTCCCAGATCTCGAACGCCCGGCGCGGGAGCTCGACGACGGCCTCGGCGCTCTCCCCCGGCCCCGCCTCGACGCCCGCGAAGCCGGCCAGCCAGCGGGCCGGTCGCTCGGCTCCGGAGTCGGCGCCGGGACCGCGGGGGGCGACGTACAGCTGCACGACCTCGCGGCCGGGGCGCTCGCCGGTGTTGCGGACGCGGACCCGCACCGTCGTCCCGTCGATCTCCAGGGACTCGTACGCCCATTGGGTGTAGCCGAGGCCGTGGCCGAAGGGGTACGTCGGTGTCCTGCCCTCCTTCTCCCAGGCGCGGTAGCCGATGAAGACACCCTCGTTGTAAGGGAGTTCGCCGTCGACGGGGGCGACCTGGGTGACCGGGGCGTCCGCCAGCGGGCCCCAGGTGGTGGGCAGCCGGCCGCCCGGCTCGTGCGCCCCCGTGAGCACGTCGGCGAGGGCGGCGCCGCCCTCCTGGCCGGGGAACCAGGTCAGCAGCACCGCCGCCACCTGGTCGCGCCAGGGCAGCTCCACCGGGGAGCCGGCGTTGACGACCACGACGGTGTGCGGGTTGGCGGCCGCGACGGCGCGCACCAGGTCGTCCTGGCGGCCGGGCAGGCGCAGGTCGGCGCGGTCGAAGCCCTCGGACTCGACGCGTTCGGTGGTGGCGACCACGACGACGGCAGTGTCGGCGGCGCGGGCCGCCTGGGCGGCCTCGGCGATCAGCTCGTCGGGGTCGCGCCGGGGCTCCTGGTGGGCGAGGGCGAACGTGACGGCCTTCAGGGGCACGCCCTCGGGGAGGTCGATGACGTGGGTGAGGGAGACCTCGACCGGCTCGCCCGCGGTGAGTTCGGCCCCGGCGCGCGGGACGGGGGCGCCGAAGAAGGCGCCGAAGGGGTCGCCGTCCTTGGCGGGGCGCTGGACGTCGTCGTAGTACGTGGTGCCGTCGACGGTGAGGGTGAACGCGCCCACGCCCTTCAGGCCGAACGTGTGCGTGCCGGTGTCGCGCGGGGTGAAGGTGCCGGTCAGTTCGACGGTGCTCAGGCGGTCGGGGGTGACGCCCTCGGGGAGGTCGGTGCCCATCCAGTGGATCTGGCCGTCCGGGGCGAAGGCCGTGCCGGTGATCTCGCCGTCCGCGTCGCGGCAGATCGCGCGCAGGGTGAAGCCCTTTGCGGCGACGGCCAGTTCGGTGTTCGGGTCGGCACCGACGGCGTAGCGCACCGAGCCCTCGGGGAGGGCGGCGGTGAGGCCGTCGAGCGGGGAGACGACATGGTCGGGGAAGACGGTGGCGGAGCCGCCGCCGAGCACGCGGGCGTCGCGGGCGGCGGCGCCGATGAGGGCGACCGTGCCGGGCCGGAGCGGCAGCGCGCCCTCGTTGCGGACCAGGACGAAGGAGCGGCGGGCGATCTCGCGGGCCAGGGCCGTGCCGTCGACGGGGGCCGGAAGGTCGGCGACCACCGGGTCGGCGCCGTCCAGGACGCCGACCCGGGCGGCGAGGCGCAGGACGTTGCGCACGGCGTCGTCGACCTTCGCCTCCTCGGCCCTGCCGTCCCGCACGGCCCGCGCGAGGGCCTCGCCGTAGACGGTCCGCGGGCCGGGCATGGCGATGTCGAGGCCGCCCCCGAGGGCACCGGTGGTGGAGCGGGCGGCGGTCCAGTCGGAGACGTTGATGCCGTCGAAGCCCCACTCGCCGCGCAGGACCTCGTTCACGAGGTGGTCGTGCTCCGTCATCGTGGTGCCGTTGACCGAGTTGTAGGCGGTCATGATGCCCCAGGGGTGGGCGTTCTCGACGATCGCCTCGAAGGGCGCGAGGTAGAGCTCGCGCAGGGCGCGTGCGCCGACGACGTTGTCCACCGTGAAGCGGTCGGTCTCGGCGTCGTTGGCGACGAAGTGCTTGACGGTGGTGGCCACGCCGCCGGACTGCACCCCCTGGACGTAGCCGCCGCCGATCCGCCCGGTGAGGTACGGGTCCTCGCTGTATGCCTCGAAGTGGCGGCCGCCGAGCGGGGATCGGTGCAGGTTGACCGTGGGGGCGAGCAGGACGTGGACGCCCTTGCGGCGGGCCTCCTGGGCGAGCAGGGTGCCGGCCCGTCGGGCCAGGGCGGGGTCCCAGGTGGCGGCGAGGGCGGTGGGCGAGGGCAGGGCGACGGACGGGTCCTCGGCGGTCCAGTGCACACCGCGTACGCCGATCGGGCCGTCGGACATGACGAGGGAGCCGAGGCCGATCTCGGGGAGGGCGGGCAGGGTCCAGGAGTCCTGGCCGGCCAGGAGGCGCGCCTTGGCGTCGAGGTCCAGCTTGCCCAGGGCGGCCTCGACGGCTGCCTCACGGGCCTGGTCGGCCGGGGTGGTGCGCGGGGATCCCGCCATGGGGTGTGCCTCCTCGTTGAAGTCCGTGCGGTCGCTGACGGCCGTGCGGTGCTCCCATCGTGCATCGGCCACCTGGTGACCGGTAGGTTTCGTTATCTCTCCGTTATCTTTCGACGGGGTCCATGTCGTACGGTGACGCCATGAGCGGGCGGGTCAGGAGCGAGGAACGGCGGGCCGAGATCGTCCGGGCCGCCCTGGAAGTGATCGCCGAGCGCGGATACCGGGGCGCGAGCCTGGCCGCCGTGGCGGAGCGGGTGGGGCTGACCCAGCAGGGGCTGCTGCACCACTTCCCGACCAAGGACGCGCTGCTCGTCGCCGTGCTGGAGGAGCGGGACCAGTGGGACGCGGTGCCGGACAGCCGGTGGCGGGTCGAGCTGCTGGCGTCGCTGGTCGAGTACAACACGATGCGGCCCGCCATCATCCAGACCTTCTCCGCGCTGCTCGGCGAGAGCGTAACGGAGGGGCATCCGGCGCGGGCCTACTTCACGGAACGGTACGCACGGGTGCGGGACAGCATGGCGGACGTGCTGCGCGCCGAGTACGGCGACCGGCTGCCGAACGGGCTCACGCCGGAGCGCACCGCGCCGCTGCTGGTGGCGGTGATGGACGGGCTCCAGTACCAGTGGCTGCTGGACCCGGAGTCGGTGGACATGCCGGGGGCGTTCCGGGACTTCCTGGCGATGCTGGGCGAGAAGTGACGGTGTGACCGCAGCCGCGGGCGCCCGTCCGTCACACACCATGGCGTGGACCTCTTCCGTCACGGGATACTGCGGCCGTTCCCGCACCCCACTGCGACGGAAGGACCCGAGTCCCCTTGAAATCCCTACGTGTTGGTATCGGCGTTCTCGGATGTGCCCTCGTGGCGGGGCTCGTGGCCCCCGCCTCCGCGTCGGCGCGGCCGGCGGTCACGGTCGAGGAACAGCGGCTGGAGCGGGCCGCGCCGCAGGAGATCCTGCGGCGGTCCGGATTCGACGCGGTGGCGACGGAGTTCGCCGAGGCGCTGAACGGGGCCCGGTCCTACGGGCAGGCCCGCCGGATCGTCGTACGGGACGGGGCGGCGCTGTGGCGGCGGGCGGTGGAACGGGCGCAGGGGCGGGGGCCGGCCGCGGGGGACCTCAGCCGGGACGACGACCGGCCGCTGTACTGGGCCCGGTTGGGCATGACACGGGAAGTGCGCGGCTGGGAGCCGGCGTTCGGGCTGGGTGAGCGGCAGCGGACGGCGCTGCTGGACGCGCTGGAGCGGACCTCGCGCGGGCAGGACGACATCGCCTACCCGTCGCGCGGCAAGGGCATGAAGCGGATCCTGGTCACCGGGTTCGACCCGTTCACCCTGGACCGGGACGTGCGGATCTCCAATCCGTCCGGCGCCACCGCGCTCGCCCTCGACGGCACGGTGATCCGGACCGCGGACGGGCCGGCGCGGGTGGAGACCGCCGTGTTCCCGGTGCGCTGGCGGGATTTCGCCGGGGGCACCTCCCAGGCGTTCGGCTCCGGGGAAGGCGTGGTGGAGCGGACGCTGCGGCCGTACCTGCCGAAGGTCGATCTCTTCACGACGGTGAGTCAGGGCCGGGTCGGGCGATTCGACATCGAGCGGACCAACGGGGCCTGGCGCGGCGGCTTCGCGGACAACGAGAACATCGGCCGGACGGAGACGATCCCCGTCACCGACCCGGCCTCACAGCCGCAGTGGACGTCGACGACGCTGCCGTACGCGGCGATCGTGGCGGCCGGCACCGGGCGCTTCCCCGTGTACGACAACACCTCCGTGACCGAGATCCCGGCGGGCGGCACCGAGGCCGTCGTACGGCCGGACGGGCCGACCCCCGGGTCGACGGCACGCGCCGGCGGCGGCGGAGACTACCTCTCCAACGAGATCGCCTACCGCGCGACGCTGCTGCGGGACCGGCTGGGGCTGCACGGCACGCTGCCGGGCGGGCATGTGCACACGCCGGTACTCCAGTTCGCCGCGGGGAACACCACGGAGGTGACCGACCCCGAGTTCCTCCGCAACCGGCTCGACATCATCGCGCAGGTACGGGCGATCGTGACGGCCGCCGTCGACACTAGTGCGCCGGGGCGAACGCGAGGCTGACGCCGAGGCCGGCCAGGGCGGCTCCGATCACCTTGTTGAGGACCTTCTGGCCACGCAGCATCAGGGTGCGCATCCGGTCCTGCGAGAAGAAGACGGCGACGACGCCGAACCACAGCAGGTGGGCCAGCGACATGAACAGGCCGTAGCCCACCTGCTGGGCAATCGGTGTGCCGGGGCCCACGACCTGGGCGAAGGTCGAGACGACGAAGAGGGTCGTCTTCGGGTTCAGGACGTTGGTGAGGAAGCCGGCGCGCAGGGCCGCGAACGGGGTGAGGCCACCGGCCTGCTCGAGGTCGACCTGGAGCTCGCCCCGGCTGCGGAAGGTGCGCACGCCGATGTGGACGAGGTAGGCGGCGCCGACCAGCTTGATGACCGTGAAGAGGAAGGTGGACGAGGCGATCAGCAGACCGACGCCGAGCATCGTGTAGGTGACGTGCACCAGGACCCCGGCGGCCACGCCCACCGCGCCGAGCAGGCCGGTGCGGCGGCCGTGCAGATAGCTGTTGCGGACGACCATCGCGAAGTCGGCGCCGGGGGCGATCACCGCGAGGACGGTGATGACGGCGACGGCGAGCACCTCGGTCACCGGGTGACCTCCCGGTCACCGTCCTTCTTCAGGGCCCCCTCGGCGATCTCCTCGCCGCGCAGGTCGCGGGCGAGCAGGGTGGCGCCCGCGACCGCGCCCGGCATCATGAAGACGGCGACGAAGGGGACGAGGAAGGCGAGAGCGAGGGGTGTGCCGAAGCCCCAGATCAGGGTCTTGCGGGAGCGCAGGAGGGCGAGCCGGTCACGGAGTTCGACGCCGCGGCGCTGAAGGGCGACGGAGGTGAGTTCCTCGGTGAGGAAGAAACCGGTGACGAAGACGCCGATCACAGGAACGGCCGTCTGGCCGGCCACCGGGACGAAGCCGAGGGCGAAGAGCAGTACGCCCCACACGGCGGCGCGGGCCAGGACGCGCAGGCTGTCGCGCGCCGAGATCCACAACTCCCGGTACAGGGGCAGGCCCGAGACGGGCGCGGTGCCGTCCGGGGAGACGTCACGGTCGACCGACTCGGACAGGGCCTCGTAGAAGGGCTGGCCGACCAGGAGCGTGACGGCGGTGAAGGTGATGACGGCCAGCAGCAGGGCGAGGGCGAACAGGACGGCCGTGAGGAAGCCGCGGAACAGGCCGAGCCAGGGGCTCGACCAGTCGTCGGCGAACGGGGTCGACCAGTCGACGAGGTCCTCGCCCCACCACGCCAGCGCCACCAGGGCCGCCGCGTAGAGGACAAGGGTGATCAGGCCGGGAAGCAGCCCGAAGCCGTACTTCTTGCCGTGCCGGGCCACCCATCGCTGGCCCTTCAGGAGATAACCGAAACCCACCCCGAGATCACGCATGGGGGGAACTTTATCGGGGCGTGCGCCATCCGGGGCAACGGCGGGCTTCGGCGACACCAAGACCCCCTTGTTGCGGTTGAGTCGAACAGGTACACCTCGCCGTACCGATCTCAGGAACCCCGGAGGAGGTACGCGTGCGCATCACGAGAACGACCTCTGCGAGAACCGTCCTGATTGCCGCCCTCACCCTCGGCACGGCCGGCTCGCTCCTGCTGGCCGTCCCCGGCCCGGCAGGCGCGGACGACGACGCCGTCACCAGGGCGGACACGGAGGGCCTCGCCCTCGACTCCAGTCCCGCCAAGTCCCCGGCGAGCACCGCCCGTCAGGCGTTCGCCGAGCCCCTTCCCGATCTGTCGGACACCTCCCGTGGCTACCCGCGCGAGCAGCAGCTCCCCGCGGACCCCGTGAACCCGGGCGACAAGTCCCTCAAGCTGGGCCTCACCCCGTACCACGCCATCGCGCCGAAGCTGAACGCGCTGCAGCGCCTGGGCGACCGGGTGAGCGTCGAGGTCGCGGGGCGCTCGGCCGGCGGCCACCGGCTCTATCTCGTCACCGTCACCGCCCCGGAGACGGCCCGTCAGACCCGCGAGCAGACGCGGCTGCGCGAGCTCATCGAGAACGCGCCGGCCACGGCCGCGAAGGACCCGCGCGTCAGGTCCTCCTACAAGACGCCCGTGTTCTTCAACAACAACATCCACGGCAACGAGTGGGAGGGCACCGACGCCTCCCTGAAGCTCGTCGAACGGCTCGCGACGGCGGACGACGCGCGCACCAGGGATCTGCTCGCGCACAGCCGCCTGTACTTCAACATCACCGCCAACCCGGACGGCCGGATCGCCGGAACCCGGGCGAACGCGAGCGGGTTCGACCTCAACCGGGACCTCGTCACCGCCTCCCAGCCGGAGGCGCGGGCGATGCGGCAGATCATGGTCGACAAGCAGCCGGCCGTCCTGCTCGACCTGCACGGCTACGTCAACGGCACCCTCATCGAGCCCACCACCCCGCCGCACGGCGAGAACTACGAGTACGACCTCTTCCTGAAGCACACCTACGCCAACGCCCTCGGCATGGAGGCCGCCGTCAACGGCCTCGGCCACACGCCCGCGAAGGACGGCGTCGAGCCCGCGCAGATCCCGTTCCGGGACCAGGAGGAGGGCTGGGACGACTGGCCGCCCGTCTTCACCCCGCAGTACGGGGCCTTCCACGGCGCGGTCGCCGCGCACACGGTGGAGATCCCGCTCCAGGTGAACAACAGCGCCTACGACTCCCTGCCGCAGGCCGAGTTGCGCCGCCGGTCCGCGGTCAACATGGCCGTCGCGGGTGCCGCGCTCGACGCGACCCTGGACTACGTGCGGGACAAGCGCCGCACGCTGGTCGCCGACCAG
>NZ_JBFBJT010000202.1:0-10145 GCF_040686175.1 Streptomyces sp. NPDC086077
ACCCGCTTGCCGTACGCCCCCTGGAGCCGGACCAGTTCCAGCAGTTCCTCCGCGCGGCCGCGCCGGTCCGCCTTGGGCACACCGCGCAGCTTCAGGGCGAGCTCGATGTTCTTGCCCGCGGTCAGCCACGGGAAGAGGGCGTGCTCCTGGAACATCAGCGCCGGGCGGCCGTCCGTCGCGATCGACCCGGCCGAGGGCTTGTCGAGCCCCGCCACCAGGTTCAGCAGCGTGGACTTGCCGCAGCCCGAGGCCCCCAGAAGGGTGACGAACTCGCCCGGCGCGACATCGAGCGTGATGTCGTCGAGGACGAGCTGCTGCCCGGCGGGGCCGGCGAAGGACTTCGAGACGTGCTCGATGCGCGCGGCGTGCTCCACCGACGTACCGGCGTCGGCGGCCTTGGCGAAGGTCGTGGCCATGGTCGTCACCTCCTGGGAACTGGTCAGGGACTTATGAAGCGGTGCCGAGACCGGCGTCGGCGACGGTGGCCTCGCCCTCGGCGGCGAGGATCTTGTTCAGCGGCGTGAGGTCGTAGATGCCCTTCAGGTCGGGCCGCTCCAGCAGGCCGGCCTTCACCGCGTGCCGCGCCTGGGCGTCGAGCGTGGCCGCGAGCGGGTCGTCGGTGATGCGGATCGACCGCCACGCCGGGTCCAGAACCTCGGGCGGCAGCGGCTTGCCGGTGTCCGCCTGGAGCTGCCGGTTCGCCGCCGCCTTCGCCCTGTCGGGGCTGGCATTGATCCACTTGTTGGTCCCGACGGACGCCCGCAGCACCGCCTCGACCGCCTTCGGGTGCTCCTTCAGGAAGCTCTGCGACACGATGATGTTCGTGATCACGAACTTCTTGTCGGGCCACAGGTCGGACTCGTCGAGCAGTACCTTCCCGCCCTCGGCGACCAGCTTCGACGCGGTCGGCTCGGGCACCCAGGCGCCGTCGACGGAACCTGACCGGTAGGCGTCCGGGACCACCTTGTTGTCCGTGCGGACCACGGAGACGTCGCCCTCGCCGCTCTCCGCGTCGACCTTCCAGCCCTGCTCGGAGATCCAGTTCAGGAACGCCACGTCCTGCGTGTTGCCGAGCTGCGGGGTGCCGATCCGCTTGCCCTTGACGTCCTTCAGGGACTTCACCTTCTCGGGGTCGACCACGAGCTTCACCCCGCCCGAGGCCGAACCGCCGATGATCCGCAGGTTCTTGCCGCCCGACCTGATGTACCCGTTGATCGCCGGAGACGGGCCGATCCAGCCGATGTCGATCGAGCCCGAGTTCAGGGCCTCGATCTCCGAGGGCCCGGCGTTGAAGGTGGCGTACTCGGCCTTGGTGGCGCCGAGTTCCTTCTGGAAGAAGCCCTGCTGCCGGCCGACCAGGGCGGTGGCGTGGGTGAGGTTGCCGAAGTAGCCGATCCGGACGGAGTCCAGACCGTCGATCTTCTTCGCCCCGGCGGCGACCTTGACCGTGTCGTCGTCCTTGGCCTGGGAGCCGTAGCCGCAGCCGGCGAGCGCGAGCAACGGCAGCGCGGCCATCGCCACGAAGGTGCGGCGCAGGGCGGTGGTGGCAGGCACGGGAGGTGTTCCTCTCGGAGTCCCGGCGGTCACGACACCTCAGGTCGTGGCCGGGGGGTCGGCGGGTTTTCTGCGGCGAGGCGCGTACGTCAGCGCGCGCGTCGTGGGCGTCACGCACATCGCGCCACTCCGCCCTGCCCTCCCCCAAACTCCGTTCGGTGGGACCCCCAGCCGAGGGCGCCGCTGCCGACGCGGCCGCCCTCCTTCGCGAAGGACGAGTAGAAGTCGGTCGGGTGCATGGTCAGAAGTCCCACCCGTCGTCCTCGGCGTCGCCCCGGACCGGCTCCGGGGCGGCGAACGACTCGCCGACCATGCCCGCGGTGAGCGTGGTGCCGTCGCTGGGGTCGATCAGGATGAACGAACCGGTGCGCCGCGAGTCGGCGTAGGAGTCGACCGGCAGCGGCTCGGCGGTGCGGACCTTCACCCGGCCGATGTCGTTGGCGGCGAGCTGCCCCGGGTGCGGGTGCAGGGACAGGTCGTCCAGGGTGAGCCGGGACGGGATGTCCTTGACGATCGCCTTGACCGTGCGCGTGCCGTGCTTGAGCAGCACCCGGTGGCCGACGCTCAGCGGCTGGTCGGCCACGTGGCAGACGGTCGCCTCGATGTCCTGGGTGGTCGGCGGCGCGTCCTTGCTGGGCACGATCAGGTCGCCGCGCGAGATGTCGATGTCGTCCTCCAGCAGGAGGGTGACCGACTGCGTGGTCCAGGCGACGTCGACCGGCTCGCCCAGCAGGTCGATGCCGGAGATCTTCGTCGAACGTCCGGCCGGCAGGACGGTGATCTGCTCGCCGACGCGGAAGGTGCCCGCGGCGATCTGCCCCGCGTAACCCCGGTAGTCCGGGTGCTCGGCGGTCTGCGGCCGGATCACGAACTGCACCGGCAGGCGCGCGTGGCAGTGCGCCAGGTCGTGACTGACCGGAACGGTCTCCAGGTGCTCCAGGACGGTCGGGCCGCCGTACCAGTCCATGTTCGCGGACGGTTCCACGACGTTGTCGCCGTTCAGCGCGGAGATCGGGATCGCGGTGACCTCGGGGACGCCGAGCTCGGTCGCGTACGCCGTGAACTCCTCGGCGATCGCGCCGAAGACCCTCTCCTCGTAGCCGACGAGGTCCATCTTGTTGACGGCGAGGACGACGTGCGGGACGCGCAGCAGGGCGGCGATCGCGGCGTGCCGGTGGGTCTGCTCGACGACGCCGTTGCGGGCGTCGACGAGGACGATCGTCAGCTCGGCGGTGGAGGCGCCGGTGACCATGTTCCGGGTGTACTGCACGTGCCCCGGGGTGTCGGCGAGGATGAACCGCCGGCGCGGGGTGGCGAAGTACCGGTACGCCACGTCGATGGTGATGCCCTGCTCGCGCTCGGCGCGCAGGCCGTCCGTCAGCAGCGCGAGGTCCGGGCCCTCCTGGCCACGGCTGGCCGAGGCGCGCTCCACGGCCTCCAGCTGGTCGGCGAGGACCGACTTGGAGTCGTGCAGCAGCCGGCCGACCAGGGTGGACTTGCCGTCGTCGACCGAGCCGGCGGTGGCGAACCGCAGCAGGGTGGTCGCCGACAACTGCTCGACCGACAGCGTCTCGGTGGGTTCGGTGGTGCTCGTCATGGCTAGAAGTACCCCTCGCGCTTGCGGTCTTCCATCGCGGCCTCGGAGAGCTTGTCGTCGGCCCGGGTGGCGCCCCGCTCGGTCAGCCGGGACGCGGCGATCTCGGTGATCACCTGCTCCAGGGTCCGGGCATCCGAGTCGACGGCGCCGGTGCAGGACATGTCGCCGACCGTGCGGTAGCGGACCTGCCGCTTCTCGACGGTCTCGCCCTCCTTGGGGCCGCCCCACTCGCCGGCGGTCAGCCACATGCCACCGCGCCGGAAGACCTCGCGCTCGTGGGCGAAGTAGATCCCCGGCAGCTCGACGCCCTCGCGGGCGATGTACTGCCAGACGTCCAGCTCGGTCCAGTTGGACAGCGGGAAGACGCGGACGTGCTCGCCCGGGGCGTGGCGTCCGTTGTACAGGTTCCACAGCTCGGGCCGCTGCCTGCGCGGGTCCCACTGGGAGAACTCGTCCCGCAGCGAGAACACCCGCTCCTTGGCCCGCGCCTTCTCCTCGTCGCGGCGGCCGCCGCCGAACACCGCGTCGAAGCGCTCCGCCTGGATCCTCTCCGTCAGCGGCAGCGTCTGGAGCGGGTTTCGGGTCCCGTCCGGGCGCTCCTTGAGCACACCGCGGTCGATGTAGTCCTGCACGGACGCGACATGCAGCCGCAGGCCGTGCCGGGCCACCGTGCGGTCGCGGTACTCGATGACCTCGGGGAAGTTGTGCCCGGTGTCCACGTGCAGCAGGGAGAAGGGGATCGAGGCCGGCGCGAACGCCTTCAGCGCCAGGTGCAGCATGACGATGGAGTCCTTGCCGCCGGAGAACAGGATCACCGGGCGCTCGAACTCGCCCGCCACCTCACGGAAGATGTGGACCGCCTCGGACTCCAGCGCGTCCAGGTGCGAGAGGGCGTACGGGGTCTCCGTCTCCTCGGTCACGGGTGCGACGGTCGTCATGCCAGTCCCCTTTCGGCGAGCAGGGCGTACACCGACGCGGCGGACTCCTGCACGGTCTGGTGCTGCGACTCGATGCGCAGGTCGGGCGAGGCGGGCTCCTCGTACGGGTCGTCGACGCCGGTCAGCCCCGTCAGCTCGCCCGCGGCCTGCTTGGCGTACAGCCCCTTCACATCGCGCACGGAGCACACGTCCACCGGGGTCGCCACGTGCACCTCGACGTAGGCGGTGCCGTTCGTCTCGTGCCGCTTGCGCACCGCGTCGCGGCTGTCGGTGTACGGCGCGATCACCGGGACGAGGGCCTTCACGCCGTTACGGGCGAGCAGTTCGGCGACGTAACCGATGCGCTGCACGTTGGTGTGCCGGTCCTCGCGGCCGAAGCCGAGGCCCGCCGAGATGAACTCGCGGATCTCGTCGCCGTCGAGCACCTCGACGAGGTGGCCCTCCTCGCGCAGCCGGCCGGCCAGTTCGTACGCGATCGTGGTCTTGCCGGCGCTCGGCAGGCCCGTGAGCCAGACGGTGGCTCCGCTCGTCACGTGCTTCTCCTGAGGGGTCGGTGTGGTGATCGTCATCCGTGCAGCCCGCACTCGGTCTTGGACCGCCCGGCCCAGCGGCCGGCGCGCGCGTCCTCGCCCGCGAGCACCCGGCGGGTGCACGGGGCGCAGCCGATGGAGGCATAGCCGTCCATCAGGAGCGGGTTGGTCAGAACGCCGTGCTCGGAGACGTAGGCGTCCACGTCGTCCTGGGTCCAGCGGGCGATCGGCGAGATCTTGATCTTCTGGCGCTTCTCGTCCCAGGCGACCACGGGGGTGCCCGCCCGTGTCGGGGACTCGTCACGGCGCAGTCCGGTCGCCCAGGCCGCGTAGTCGGCCAGCCCCTGCTCCAGCGGCTTGACCTTGCGCAGGAAGCAGCACAGGTCGGGGTCGCGGTCATGCAGCTTCGGGCCGTACTCGGCGTCCTGCTCGGCGACCGTCTGCGCCGGGGTCAGGGTGATGACGTTGACGTCCATCACGGCCTCGACGGCGTCCCGGGTGCCGATGGTCTCCTCGAAGTGGTAGCCGGTGTCGAGGAAGACGACGTCGACGCCGGGCATCACGCGGGACGCGAGGTGGGCGACCACCGCGTCCTCCATGGACGAGGTCACGCAGAAGCGCTTGCCGAAGGTCTCCGCCGCCCACCGGAGGATCTCCAGCGCGGACGCGTCCTCGAGGTCGCGGCCCGCCCGCTCGGCGAGCGCCTTCAGCTCCTGCGTCTCGCGCGTCTCCTGAGCCGTCGTCATATCCCGTCCCCTCCCTTCGTGCCCTTCCTGTCCTGCTGGTGCCCACGGGAGAGCAGCCCCAGGAACTTCAGCTGGAAGGCGCGGTTGCACGCCGCGCACTCCCAGGCGCCGTGGCCCTGCTCGCTCGGACGCAGGTCCTCGTCGCCGCAGTAGGGGCAGTAGAAAGGTGCGGCACGCTCACTCACAGGGCATCCCTCGTCTCGCTCGCCGCGCTCACGAAAGGGCCTCCTCGGAGGCGCGGGCCGCCCAGGTCGCGAACCGCTCGCCGTCCTCGCGCTCCGCCTGGAAGCGCCTCAGGACGCGCTCGATGTAGTCGGGCAGCTCCTGCGAGGTGACCTTCAGGCCGCGCACCTTGCGGCCGAACCCGGCCTCCAGGCCGAGCGCGCCGCCGAGGTGCACCTGGAAGCCCTCGACCTGCTCACCCTGGTCGTTGACGACCAGCTGGCCCTTGAGACCGATGTCCGCGACCTGGATACGGGCGCAGGCGTTCGGGCAGCCGTTGATGTTGATGGTGATCGGCTCGTCGAAGTCCGGGATCCGGCGCTCCAGTTCGTCGATCAGGGAGGCGCCGCGCGCCTTGGTCTCGACGATGGCGAGCTTGCAGAACTCGATGCCGGTGCAGGCCATCGTGCCGCGCCGGAACGGGGACGGGCTGACCGTGAGGTCCAGCGCCCCCAGGCCCTCGACGAGGGAGTCGACCTGCGCCTCGTCGACGTCCAGCACGATCATCTTCTGCTCGACCGTGGTGCGGACCCGGCCCGAGCCGTGCGCCTCCGCCACCTCGGCGATCTTCGTCAGCGTGGCGCCGTCGACGCGGCCGACCCGCGGTGCGAAACCGACGTAGAACCGGCCGTCGCTCTGCCGGTGCACGCCGACGTGGTCGCGCCAGCGCTCCACGGGCTGGGCGGGCGCGGGGCCGTCGACCAGCTTGCGCTCGAGGTACTCGTCCTCCAGCACCTGGCGGAACTTCTCCGCGCCCCAGTCGGCGACCAGGAACTTCAGGCGGGCGCGGGTGCGCAGCCGCCGGTAGCCGTAGTCGCGGAAGATCGAGATGACGCCCTCGTGGACGTCCGGCACCTCGTCCAGCGGGACCCATGCGCCGAGCCGGACGCCGATCTTCGGGTTGGTGGACAGACCACCGCCGACCCACAGGTCGAAGCCGGGTCCGTGCTCGGGGTGGACGACACCGACGAAGGCGACGTCGTTGATCTCGTGCGCCACGTCCAGCAGCGGCGAGCCGGAGATCGCGGACTTGAACTTGCGGGGCAGGTTCGAGAAGTCCTTGTTGCCGATGATCCGGCGGTGGATCTCCTCGACGGCCGGGGTGCCGTCGATGATCTCGTCGGCGGCGATCCCGGCGACGGGCGAGCCGAGGATCACACGGGGCGTGTCACCGCAGGCCTCGGTGGTCGACAGGCCGACCGCCTCCAGGCGGTTCCAGATCTCGGGCACGTCCTCGATCCGGATCCAGTGGTACTGCACGTTCTGCCGGTCGGTGATGTCGGCCGTGCCACGGGCGTACTCCTGCGAGATCTCACCGATCACCCGCAGCTGCTCGGTGGTGAGCCGACCGCCGTCGATGCGGACGCGCAGCATGAAGTACTCGTCGTCCAGTTCCTCCGGCTCCAGGATCGCGGTCTTGCCGCCGTCGATCCCGGGCTTGCGCTGGGTGTACAGGCCCCACCAGCGCATCCGGCCGCGCAGATCGTTGGGGTCGATCGAGTCGAAGCCCCGCTTGGAGTAGATCGTCTCAATGCGTGTCCGCACATTGAGACCGTCGTCGTCCTTCTTGAACTGTTCGTTGCCGTTGAGCGGGGTGAAGTGACCCGCGGCCCACTGACCCTCACCGCGGTGACGGCTCACCTTGCGGCGGGGAGTCGCGGCAGCGGGGTTCTGCGGGTTGGCGGCCATGGTTTCTACGTCCTTCGGGACAGGGGGAAAGCGGCTCTGATCTGCGCGTACGGGCGCATGCGGGCGTACGGGCGCGAGATCGCGCAGGGACAGACGGAGCTGGGGGGATCGGCGGTGCTGGAGACGTCTCAGCTCGCCGGACAGATGGCGCTGGACATGCGGCCGAGGTCGACGTGCCGCCGACTCACCAAGGCAATTCCAGTTCCAGACATGACGGAAGCGTGTCACGGCGTTCTGGACACAGTCCAGCTTTATCCAAAGTGTGGACACCCTTGTCCCGGGATGTGGAACATGGGTGTCATCGGTCACATGGCGTGAACGCCGTCTTGTCCGGCCAGGTCAGAGAGGGTATGCGCCGGGCCACGGACCGGGCGTCGCGACGTCCGGCTCCTCCTCGACCTTGGTGTCGAACAGCTTGAAGCCGCGGCGCAGGTAGTTGTCCATGGCGTGCTCGCCGTCCTTGCTGCACGTGTGCAGCCAGACCCGCTTCGTCGCGGCGAGCCCCGGCCACCGGTCCGCGAGATCCCATGCGCGGGCGGCGCCGCGCGCCAGCAGGTGCCCGCCGATGCGGCGGCCGCGGAAGGCGGGGATCAGGCCGAAGTAGACGATCTCCACGACACCGTCGTCCTGCGGCTCAAGCTCCACATAGCCGGCGGGCGTGCCCCGGTCGTAGGCCACCCAGGTCTCCACCCCGGGCCGTCCCAGATGCTCCCGCCAGCGCGCGTACGGCCAGCCCAACCGGTCCGTCCAGCGGATGTCCCCGCCCACCGAGGCGTACAGGAAACGGCTGAACTCGGGGGAGGGCACCTCGGCGCGGGCGATCCGCACGTCGCCCTCCGGCGCCGCGGCCGGGAGCAGGTCGGCGGGGGCGGTCTGCTCCAGGGACCAGGTGGTCACGGGGATGTTCGTCATGCCGGTCAGGGAATCATCTAGTCCAGCGCCCTGTCGATCGTGTCCAGCGGCAGCGAGAACAGCATCCGCCCCGACTGCGACCAGACCTCGCCGCTCTCCTCCCAGTAGGAGAGGGACTGCGCGGAGCCGCTCCAGCACAGATACGTCTCGTCCGTCCCGCACCGCGCCACCCGCGCGCCGTCGCTGTCCTGCCGCCACAGCGTCCCGTGCTCGCCCGCCGTACGGGCCAGGTACCACTGGGAGCGGTGGGCGAGCACACCCCGGACGCCGGACGCCTTCGTCTCGTAGGCCTCCCGCGGCCCCGTGCCGAGCAGGCCAGCGCCGGAGGGGTCCGCGTCGAGCCCGTAGCGCCACAGCCGGGTGGGCCGGTCGCTGTCCGCCGGGACGGACTCGCCGGCGACCAGACTGTCGGGCGTGGTGCTGCGGTCGAGGGAGAGCGCGCCGATCCGGGCCCCGGTCAGCCGGTACGAGCGGACGGCGGGGAGTGTGTAGCGGTCGCCCCGCGCCGGGGGCGTGGTCGCGGCGGTGTCGGCGGGGGCGCGCCGGATGCGGTCCAGGTCGTAGACGTACAGTCCGCGTCCCTCGTCGGCGGTGACCAGCAGCTTGTCCTGGTACCAGACCATGCCGGTCAGCGCCGAGACGAGCGGCCGGCCGGCGGGGTCGCCGCTCGTGGGGACGGTGAGCGCGACCCAGGTGTAGGTGAGGCGCTCCGGATCGTTGGCGTCGACGAAGGCGACCCGGGAGTGGCCGCGCTGGTCGCTCCAGCCGGACAGGATCACGCGGTTCGCGCCCCACCGGCCGTCGTCGTCGGCGTCCCCCGAAGTGGTCAGGCCGCCGGTGCGCCACTGCTCGGTGCCGGCGTCGTCCCAGCAGTGCGTCCGGGTGGCCGCGGGCGCTATCGGCAGCGCGGAGCGATCGGCACCGGCGCAGTCGGCCGCGGCGCGCAGGCCGCGGTCGGCGTCCGCGAGGACGGCGGCGACGCCGACGGGCCGGGCCGGTCCGTCGGGCACGGGCCGCGCGAGCGGCTCCTCGCTCAGGCGTAGATCGGCCAGGGAGGCCGCGGAGGTTATCGGCTTCAGGGCGCCCGGGTCGTTGCCGGACGTGGCCTGGGAGGTGCTGATCAGGGTGGCGGCGCCGGTGAGCGCGAGAGCGGTCCCGGCCAGGAACGCCCGCAGCGCCTGGCCCCGCTTGCGTCGGCGGTGTCTGCCGCGATGCTTCATCTGTCCTCCCGAGGTGGGCCAACTGCGCCTGTTGATCCGTGCGTTGACCTGGGAGCAGGTGGGGTGGCCCGGTAGGGGATGCTACGTCAGGTACGGCGGAGCGGGGACGAAGACCCCGTAAATATGCGGAAGAAGCCCTCGGATCTGTGGAAGTCGCCATCGGATGTACGGCGACGGCATACCCTGCTGTCACGGTGTGTAACCTCACCCCGGCTCAGAGCACCGCCGGAGCCGCCCGCACCCTGAGCACCGCCGGCGCGCTGGAGTGCGGCAACAGATCGGACGGCTCTGGCGGGAGGATCACCTGCACCTCGGCGTCATCGCAGAAACGATAAGGCCGGTGCTCCAGGATTCCCCCGAGATACCGCCGTACCCGCGACATCTCGGCGCGCACCGTCACCGTGCGGCGCGGGTCGCCGAACACGTCCGCGGCGAGCTGCGCCGCGGTGCGCCCGGCCCGGTGCTCGGCCAGCAGGAACAGCAACTCGCTGTGCCGGGGACTCAGTTCGTGGGCCCAGGAACCGGCGCTGCCCGACACCGTCACCGTCCAGCGGCGCGGCTGCCCCAGGTCCAGCACGATCCGGGTGGCACCGGAGGGCAGCGGCTCGTCGGCGGGCCGCACCAGCCAGCCCTCGGCAAGCGGTTCCACCCGGCACAGGCCCAGCAGGGGCAGCGGGCGTCGGCCCGGTGACAGCGCCTTGGGCAGCGCGATCCGGCTGGTGTACGGCATCCCCGTC
>NZ_JBFBJT010000203.1:0-9823 GCF_040686175.1 Streptomyces sp. NPDC086077
CGAAGACGTCCGCACCACCGTCGACCGCGATGAAGCCGTACCCCTTCTCCGCGTTGAACCACTTGACGGTGCCCTGAGCCATGCCTAACTCCCCTATTACTGGCCCTTGCACAGATCCACACTTCGCGGATCCGGGTCAGACCTCGCCCGCCATTTGCTGAGGGGCGTGCGCCGGAACGCGTCGACCGCGGCTGAATGTATCTGTCCAACTGCCGTCTGCAACAGGTCAATCGGACGAGAAATCTGGGCGTCGGCGGTCGGTAATTTGCGGAGAATTCGCCCGGATTCAGGGCAAGTCGGGCTCCATAAAAGGAATGAAAGACGTAAAAGAGCCACACACTTTGGCTACTTCTCATCGCATCGGAGCCGGAACTCATATGCGCCCGGCATGTGGAGCCGCGACGCGTTCCCCAACTCTACCGCGCTCAACCACACTGAATTGCCCCCTCCGCTTCTCTCACGGAGGGGGCAGCTCGATGAACATTGAGTAACCTGAGTTACTCACGGTAATGCGAGGGCGTTTCAGCGGGCCGTTCAGCCGCCGGCGACCGCCGGGATGATGGACACGCCGGCACCGTCCGGAGTGGCCGTCTCCAGGCCCTGCTCGAAGCGGACGTCGTCGTCGTCGACGTACACGTTGACGAACCGCCGCAGCCTGCCCTGGTCGTCCAGGACCCGGGCGGCGATACCGGTGTGGTTCTTCTCCAGATCGGCGATCACCTCACCGAGGTTCGCCCCCTCGGCGGGGACCTCGGCCTGGCCGCCGGTGTAGGTGCGCAGGATCGTGGGGATGCGGACGGTGACGCTCACGTTGAAACCTCCGGTGGAATGACAGACCTGGGGGCAGGGGAACCGCGCGGCCGGCCCCCGCCGGCCCGCAGCATGACGGTTCAGACGAGTCCGGCCTCGCGGAACGACTCCAGGCTGGGCCGGATGGTGGCCGTCAGACCCGTACCCGCCACCGCGTCCAGCGTCTTCAGACCGTCCCCGGTGTTCAGCACGACGGTCGTCAGTGACGGGTCCAGCACGCCGAGTTCGACCAGCTTGCGCGTGACCCCGACGGTCACCCCGCCCGCTGTCTCGGCGAAGATCCCCTCGGTCCGCGCGAGCAGCTTGATCGCGTCCACGATCTGCTCGTCCGTCACGTCCTCCACCGCGCCGCAGGTGCGCCGCGCGATGTCCAGCACGTACGGCCCGTCGGCCGGGTTGCCGATGGCCAGCGACTTGGCGATGGTGTGCGGCTTCTGCGGCCGGACGACGTCGTGCCCCGACTTGAACGCGGTCGACACCGGCGAGCAGCCCTCCGCCTGCGCCCCGAAGATCTTGTACGGCCGGTCCTCGACGAGCCCGAGCTCGATCAGCTCCTGCAGCCCCTTGTCGATCTTCGTGAGCTGGGAGCCGGAGGCGATCGGCACCACGATCTGGTCGGGCAGCCGCCAGCCGAGCTGCTCGCAGATCTCGTACGCCAGGGTCTTGGACCCCTCCGCGTAGTACGGCCGCAGGTTGACGTTGACGAAACCCCAGCCCTCGCCTGCCGGGTCGCCGATCAGCTCGGAGCAGAAACGGTTCACGTCGTCGTAGTTGCCCTCGATGCCGACGAGTTCGCCGCCGTAGACCGCGGCCATGACGACCTTGCCCTGCTCCAGGTCGTGCGGGATGAACACGCAGGAGCGGAAGCCGGCCCGGGCGGCGGCGGCGCCGACGGCGCCCGCGAGGTTGCCGGTGGACGAGCAGGAGAGGGTGGTGAAGCCGAAGGCCCGAGCGGCCTCCAGGGCCTGGGCGACCACCCGGTCCTTGAAGGAGTGGGTCGGGTTGCCGGAGTCGTCCTTGACGAACAGCTTGCCGGGCTCGACGCCGAGTTCACCCGCGAGACGGTCGGCCCGGACCAGCTCGGTCCAGCCGGGGTTCAGGTTCGGCTTGCCGGCCACGTCGGCCGGGACGGGCAGCAGCGGGGCGTAACGCCAGATGTTCGCCGGGCCCGCCTCGATGCGCTTGCGGAGCTCCTCGGCGTCGTACGCGGAGAAGTCGTATGCGACCTCCAGCGGGCCGAAACACTCCTCGCAGGCGAAGACCGGGCCGAGCGGAACACGGTGGCCGCATTCGCGGCAGGACAGCGCCGCGGCGGGACCGAGGTCGACGGTGGAGTTGCTGGTGCTGCCTTCAACAGTCTGCACAGCCATGTGAGGCGAGGCCCTTTCTCCTCATCTTCCTCACGACGCATCTCGCCGTGAGACGGAATTGGCACCTTCCCTAGCCGGGAGCCTCGCGGAACGATCAAGAACGATCTACGAGAACCGACTGGAGGGTTGCCGGGGCTTCAACGGGCCGTTTCCCTCTGCCCCTCTGGATGAGCTGTATGTGGTTGTTGTGCGGTGGTGAGAGCCGACGACCCCCGACATGCGATGGTCACCAGCGTTGTTCAAGACTGTAACCGAAGGCCAGGACAGTTGAGATAGTCGTCCGAACCGCGAGATGGATCACAGAACGGGTCCGCTCGCCGAGAGAACGCAGAGGAGCACCGGACTGTGCTGGAGGAAGTCGAGCGCTGGCTGAGCACCCGCTCCTGGTCGCTGGCCGACCGTCCGCTCCACAAGATCCTGGCCGCGAAGCGCGGCACGGGCCAGTCGATCAGTGTCGTGCTGCCCGCGCTCAACGAGGAGGAGACCGTCGGCGACATCGTCGCCGCGATCCGGCACGACCTCATGGAACAGGTCCCGCTGGTCGACGAGGTCGTCGTGGTCGACTCCGGCTCGACCGACCGCACCTCCGAGGTGGCGGCCGCGGCGGGCGCCCGGGTGGCGCACCGCGACGCGATACTCGCGCGCATCCCGCCCGTCCCCGGCAAGGGCGAGGTGCTGTGGCGCTCCCTGCTCGTCACCCGCGGCGACATCGTCTGCTTCATCGACGCGGACCTGAGGGAGTTCTCCTCGGACTTCGTCACGGGCATCGTCGGCCCGCTGCTCACCGACCCCGACATCGCCCTCGTGAAGGGGATGTACGACCGCCCCCTGGGCAACGCGGCCGGGCAGGGCGGCCGGGTGACCGAGCTGATGGCCCGCCCGCTGCTGAACCTGCACTGGCCGCAGCTGGCCGGCTTCGTCCAGCCGCTCGGCGGCGAGTACGCGGCCCGGCGCTCACTGCTGGAGCAGCTGCCGTTCCCGGTCGGGTACGGCGTGGAGCTGGGCATGCTGGTGGACTCCCTGCATCTGGTCGGGCTCGACGCCCTCGCCCAGGTGGACGTCGGGGTGCGCAAGCACCGGCACCAGGACGGGCAGGCGCTGGGCCGGATGGCGGCGGCGATCTACCGCACGGCCCAGCTGCGGCTGGCCCGCGGCCAGCTCGTCCGCCCCTGCCTCACCCAGTTCGAGCGGGTGGAGGACGGGTTCGAGCCGCGGACGTACTCCGTGGACACGGAGGAGCGGCCACCGATGGTGGAGATCGCGGAGTACGCGGCCCGGAAGGTGGCCTGACCGTGGGATACGGCTGTATACGGTCCCGTTTCGGGCTCGAACCGTACGTTTGAGCGGATCAGGAGAGGGCTAGGTTGAGGCGTATGGCTTCGACGTACGGTCCTGCGCAGGTACTGGTCGCCTCCAACCGGGGCCCGGTCTCGTACGAGGTGCGTGACGACGGCTCGCTGCACGCCAAACGTGGTGGCGGCGGACTCGTCTCCGGCCTCTCCGCGATCGGCCCGGACGCCGGCGCGCTGTGGGTGTGCTCCGCCCTCGGCGACGGCGACCGCGAGGCGGTGCGGCGCGGCGTCGGGGAGTCGGGCGTGCGGATGCTGGACATCGCGGCCGACGTGCACGCCGACGCGTACAACGGCGTCGCCAACTCCGTGCTGTGGTTCGTGCACCACATGCTGTACCAGACGCCTCTGGAGCCGGTCTTCGACGCGCAGTTCCGGCGGCAGTGGGCGTCGTACGAGGCCTACAACCGCTCGTTCGCCGAGGCGCTGGCCCAGGAGGCCGCCGAGGGTGCGGCGGTGCTGGTGCAGGACTACCACCTGACGCTGGTGCCGGGGATGCTGCGCGGGCTGCGGCCGGACGTGCGGATCAGCCACTTCTCGCACACGCCGTGGGCGCCGCCGGAGTACTTCCGGTTGCTGCCGGACGACGTCGCCGGGCAGGTGCTGCGGGGCATGCTGGGCGCGGACCGGCTCGGCTTCCTCACCCGGCGGTGGGCGGACGCCTTCACGGCGTGCTGCGAGGCGTTCGCCGACGGGCTCGGCGAGACCCGGGTCGGCGTGCACGGGCTCGGGGCCGACGCCGACTTCCTGCGGCAGCGGTCGCACGAGCCGGACGTCGAGGAGCGGATGACCGCACTGCGCACGGAGATCGGCGAGGGCCGGAAGACGATCGTCCGTGTCGACCGGACGGAGCTGTCCAAGAACATCGTTCGCGGGCTGCTGGCCTACCGGCAGCTCCTCGACGACCGCCCCGAGTGGCGCGAACGGGTGGTCCACGTCGCCTTCGCCTACCCCTCGCGCCAGGACCTCGCCGTGTACCGCGACTACACGGCCGAGGTGCAGCGGGTGGCCGAGGAGATCAACGAGCGGTACCGGACGCCGGGCTGGACGCCGGTCGTGCTGCACGTGAAGGACGACTTCGCCCGCTCGCTGGCCGCCTACCGGCTCGCGGACGTGGCACTGGTGAACCCGATCCGCGACGGCATGAACCTGGTCGCCAAGGAGGTGCCCGTCGTCTCCGACAAGGGGTGCGCGCTGGTCCTGTCCCGGGAGGCCGGGGCCTACGAGGAACTGCGCGAGGACGCGATCGGGGTGAACCCGTACGACGTCACCGGCACGGCCGCAGCGCTCCACGAGGCCCTGACGATGCGCCCCGCCGAACGCACCGAACGGGCCAAGCGGCTCGCGGCGACCGCCACGGCGCTGCCCCCGTCCCAGTGGTTCCTCGACCAGCTCCACGCCCTGCGGGACCGGCCCACGGACTGACCCCGGACGCCCGGGGGCCTCCGGGTGCGGTCACGTCCTCAGATGGGCCGCGAGTCCCGCCAGCAGTTGCACGACCCCCTCCGGACCCGCGACCACCAGGTCGGCGCGCTCCCGCAGTTCGGTCACCTCGTCGCTGCCGCTGCACACCAGCAGGCCGGGGGTGCCGTCGGAGCGGAGCGTGCCGACCGCCGCGTAGGCGGGGAGGTCGCCGAGGTCGTCGCCGGCGTAGAGGACGGACTCGGCGCCCAGCTCCCGGACGTAGTCGAGCAGGGCCACACCTTTGTCCATGCCGGGCGGGCGCAGTTCGAGGACCAGGCGGCCGGGCTCGACGATCAGGCCGTGCCGGGTGGCGAGGTCCGTCAGGGGCGTGCGCAGCGCGTCGAACGCGGCCTGCGGGTCGCCGGCACGGCGGGTGTGGACGGCGATCGCGCGGCCCTTGTCCTCGGTCCACGTGCCCGGCCCGGCGCCGGAGCGGTCGAGAAGCCCGGGCAGTTCCGCACGGACGGCGGCGACGCCGGGGTGCGGGGCGGGGGCGCTGACCTCGCCGCTGACCGCGTCCCAGCGCTCGGCCCCGTAGTGGCCGAGGACGACGAGGTGCTCCAGGCCGGGTACGCCCGCGAAGCCGCCGTGGCGTACGGCGACGTCGGCCGGGCGGCCGGTGACCACCGCGACGGCGGCCACCTTCGGGGCGAGGGCGGCGAGCGCCGGTGCGGCGTCCGGGTGGGCTCGGGCCTGCTCGGGGTCGGGCACGATCGGGGCGAGGGTCCCGTCGAAGTCGAGCGCGATCACCGCCTTGCCGGGCCGCGCGAGGATCGCGTCGAGCCCGGCCCGCCCGGCGGAGGTGGCGGGCGTCGGGAGAGTCTTGCCGGTTTCGGTCTCGTGGCTGCCCATACGGCGACCTTATCGACCCGGTGCCCGCCCGGCGGTTCACGCCGGACAGGCCCTAGGCGCCGTCGGCCTGGCGCTCCGCACGGCGTCGCTCCCGTATCCGCCGCAGCCGGTTGACCGTCACCGGGTCGTGCGCCAGCGCGCGGGGATCGTCGAGCAGGGCGTTGAGCAGCTGGTAGTAGCGGACGGGGGCCAGGCCCAGCTCCTCGCGTATCGCGCGCTCCTTGGCGCCGGGGCCCGGGAAGCCACGGCGCTCCAGGGCGAGGATGTCCTGTTCCCGTCGCGCGAGCTGCTCCTGGTCCATGCTCCGCACGGTAGCCGCCCCCACCGACAGCGGCGCTACCCCGCCGCCGAGCTCTCCGCCGTCGTGGCCGTCGACTGCAGCTGGCCCAGGATCGCCGCCGGGCTGCCGCCCGGAGCCACGGCGGAGCCGATCCGCTTCTTGACCTCCGCGCTGATCGACGCCCAGGACGTCTTGCCCACCGGGTAGAGCTCGGCAAGGGCGAGTTCGTCCAGGAAGGGCTTCAGGTCCCGGTCCTGCGCCGCGCCGCTCATCGCCTCGGAGGCGGGGTTGGTGACCGGCAGCAGGTCGTACTCGCGGGAGAAGTCGAGGACGTTCCGCTCGCTGTAGACGAAGTCGAGGAATTCGCCGACCTGTTCCTTGTGGCCGTTCTGCTTGAAGGCGAGCATCCAGTCGGCGACGCCCATGGTGGCCTTGGACTCGCCTTCCACGCCGGGCAGCGGCACCATGCCGTACTTCACGCCGTGCTTCTCGGCCGTCTTCATCAGCGAGGGATGGCCGTTCAGCATGCCGACCTCGCCCTTGGCGAAGGCGGCGAAGGCGTCGGCCCGGTCGAGCTTGCCCGGGGCGACCGGCCCGGTGAGCTGCTCGCCGACCAGTTGGTCGCGCAGCCAGGTGAAGGTCGCGACGTTCTCCGCGGAGTCGATGGTGTACCTGCCGACCGGGTCGGTGTAGCCGCCGCCCCCACTGAGCAGCCACAGCATGGTCTCGGCCTGCGCCTCCTCCGAGCCGAGCGGCAGCGCGTACGGGTACTTCACGCCGTCCGCCTTCAGCGCCTCGGCGGCGTCGGCCAGCTCCGCCCAGGTGGTCGGCGGGGTGAGGCCGGCCTCCTCGAAGAGCTCCTTGTTGTAGAAGAGCAGCCGGGTGGAGGCGGCGAACGGCATGCCGTACTGCACCCCGTTGACCTGTCCGGCCCCCGCGAAGGCGGAGGAGAAACCGGCCTGGACGGGTATGGAGAGCAGGTCGTCCGCGGTGTAGAGCAGATCGTCGGCCGCGTAGTCGGCGTACGCCCCGATCTGCGCCATGTCGGGCGCCTTCCCGGCGTCGACCATCTCCTTGACCTCGCGGTCGACGTCGCTCCAGGAGTACACGCTGACCTCGACCCGGACGCCGGGATGGCCGGCCTCGTAGGCGTCGACCAGCTTCGCCCAGTACTTCTTGGAGCTGTTCGCCGCGGTGTCGCCGTAGTCCGCGGCCACAAGTCTCAGCGTGACGTCGTCGGAACCTCCGGTGAGGCCGCAGCCACCCAGAACCGCCGTCATGCCCAGTGCGGACATCACCGCGATCATTCCTCTTCTGCCCCGCCGCTGCACGCTGTGGCCCACCTGTCCATACGTCGTTCACGTCGTCCGAATTACGGATTAAGGTCTACACCACGCAAGTGGACTAGACCTCTTCCGGGTGCACGGGCCACACTGTCCCCCGTGAGACACGTCATCGCCCTCGATGTGGGCGGCACCGGGATGAAGGCCGCCCTGGTCGGGGCGGACGGCACCCTCCTGCACCAGGCGCGCCGCGCCACCGGCCGCGCGCGCGGTCCCCAGGCGGTCGTCGACGGCATCCTCGACTTCGCCGCGGAACTCCACGCCCACGGCGACCGGAACCTCGGTGCCCCCGCCGTCGCCGCCGGGGTGGCCGTGCCCGGCATCGTCGACGAACGGCAGGGCATCGCCGCCTACGCGGCCAACCTCGGCTGGCGTGACGTACCGCTGCGCGCCCTGCTCACCGAGCGGCTCGGCGGCCTGCCTGTCGCCCTCGGCCACGACGTGCGCACCGGCGGCCTCGCCGAGGGCCGGATCGGCGCCGGCCGGGGCGCCGACCGCTTCCTGTTCGTGGCGCTCGGCACCGGCATAGCGGGCGCCATCGGCATCGACGGCCGGGTGGAGTCGGGCGCGCACGGCTTCGCGGGCGAGATCGGCCATGTCGTCGTACGCCCCGGCGGCACCCCCTGTCCCTGCGGCCAGCACGGCTGCCTGGAGCGGTTCGCCTCGGCGTCGGCGGTCAGCGAGGCGTGGGCCGCCGCGACCGGCGATCCCCAGGCGGACGCCGCGGACTGCGCGAAGGCGGTCGAGTCCGGCGACACCCGCGCCGCGCAGGTCTGGCAGCAGGCCGTCGACGCCCTCGCCGACGGCCTGGTCACCGCCCTCACCCTGCTGGACCCGCGCACGCTCGTCATCGGTGGCGGGCTCGCGGAGGCGGGGGAAACCTTGTTCACACCACTGCGCGACGCCGTCCAGCAGCGCGTCACCTTCCAGAAGCTGCCGACGATCATCCCCGCGGCCCTCGGGGACACCGCGGGTTGCCTGGGAGCCGGCTTGCTGGCCTGGGATCTCCTCGACTCCACCGACCGTACGGAGGTAACGACCTGATGGCCGCCGACCCAGGGGCGCGGGGAACTGCGCGACCAGCCCCCACGCACCCGCAGACGCCTCCCGACGTCTCGATCCTCACAGGTGCCCGCGTAGTTCTCCCCACGGGAGTCGCCGACGACGGCCAGGTGGTCGTCCAGGGTGGTCGCATCGCCCCCCATGCCCCGGCCGGCGCAGAGGTGATCGACCTCGCCGGCCACTGGATCGTCCCCGGCTTCGTGGACATCCACAACCACGGCGGCGGCGGAGCCTCCTTCACCTCGGGCACCGTCGACGAGGTCCTCCACGGCATCCGCACCCACCGCCTGCACGGCACGACGACGCTGGTCGCCTCCACGGTCACCGGCGACATGGACTTCCTCACCCACCGCGCCGGCCTGCTGTCCGAGCTGGCCGAGCAGGGCGAGATCGCCGGCATCCACTTCGAGGGCCCGTTCATCTCGCCGTGCCGCAAGGGCGCACACTCCGAGGAACTGCTGCGCGACCCGCAGCCGGCGGACGTGCGCAAGCTGATCGACGCGGCACGCGGCCAGGCCAGGATGCTGACCCTCGCCACCGAACTGCCGGGCGGCATCGACTCCGTACGGCTGCTGGTGGAGCACGGCGTGATCGCGGCGGTAGGGCACACGGACGCGACGTACGAGCAGACCGTCGAGGCCGTCGACGCGGGCGCGACGGTCGCCACGCACCTCTTCAACGCGATGCCCACGCTCGGCCACCGCTCCCCCGGCCCGATCGCCGCCCTGCTGGAGGACGAGCGCGTCACCGTCGAGCTGATCAACGACGGTACGCATCTGCACCCGGCAGCACTGGAGCTGGCGTTCCGTCACGCGGGCGCGGAGCGGGTCGCGTTCATCACGGACGCGATGGACGCGGCCGGCTTCGGCGACGGCCGCTACATGCTGGGCCCGCTGGAGGTCGAGGTCAGCGAGGGCGTGGCCCGGCTGGTCGAGGGCGGCTCGATCGCCGGCTCCACGCTCACTCTGGACCGGGCCTTCAAGCGGGCGGTGACGATCGACCGGATCCCGGTCGAGGACGCCGTGCGGGCCCTGTCCGCCAACCCGGCGCGGCTGCTGGGGATGGACGACAGGATCGGCTCCCTGGAGCCCGGCAAGGACGCCGACCTGGTGATCCTGGACGCCGGCTTCGACCTCAAGGGCGTGATGCGCCGGGGAGAATGGGTGGTCGGTCCCCAACTGGACTGAATGTTCCGTCAGTAGGGAGACGGTGGCCGCCCCGGGGGCTGGGCGGTCCGCCGTCTCTTTGGCATGATCGACCCTCCGGAAAACGAGAAACACACCCTCGGGGGAG
>NZ_JBFBJT010000204.1:0-9822 GCF_040686175.1 Streptomyces sp. NPDC086077
CCCGCGCAAGCTCCTGGTGGCCTATGTGATCCCGGCCCCGGGCACCGCCCCGGACCCGGGGGCACTGCGCGGTCATGTCGCCGCCCGGCTCCCGGACCACATGGTCCCGGCGGCCGTGGTCACGCTGGAGCGGTTCCCGCAGCTGGCCAACGGCAAGCTCGACCGCGCCGCGCTGCCCGCGCCGGACTTCTCCGCACTGTCCTGCGGCCGCGCGCCGGCCACCCCCATGGAGGAACTGCTCTGCACGGTCGTCGGCGAGGTGCTGGGGCTGGAACGGGTCGGTGCGGACGACGACTTCTTCGCCCTCGGCGGTGACAGCATCGTCGCGATGCAGCTTGTCGGCCGCGCCCGCGCGGCAGGCATCCGCATCACCCCCCGGCAGGTCTTCCGGCACCGCACGGTCGCCGTGCTGAGCACGGTCGCCGAGGCCGCCGGCGAGGGCTCCCGCCCGGTGGACGACGGCACCGGAACCGTGCCGCTCACCCCGGTGATGCACTGGCTGCGCGAACTGGGCGGCCCGTTCGCCACCTATCACCAGGCGGCGCTCGTGCGCACCCCCGCACAGCTGGACCTGCCCGGCCTGACCGCCGTGCTCCAGGCGCTGGCCGACCGGCACGACCTGCTGCGGGCGACCCTGGTGCGGTCCTCGCCGGACACCACGGAGGACTGGTCGCTGCACGTGCCGCCCGCCGGCGCGGTCGACGCCGCCGGGTGGATCGATCGCGTGGACGTGGCGGGCCTCGACACCGAGGCACTCGCCGCGACCGTACGGGACCAGGCGCACGCGGCGCGGGCGCTGCTCGACCCGGACGCGGGCGCCATGGTCAGGGCCGTGTGGTTCGACGCGGGCGACGCGCCGGGACGGCTGCTGCTGATGGCCCACCACCTGGTGGTGGACGGCGTGTCCTGGCGGGTGCTCCTGCCCGACCTGGCGACGGCCTGGCAGCAGGTCGCCGCCGGGCGGCCGGCGCGGCTCGCCCCCGTCGAGACGTCCTTCGCGCGCTGGTCGCGGCTGCTGACCGAACTGGCCCAGGACCCGGCCAGGGAGGCGGAACTGCCGGTCTGGACGGCCGTCCTGGACGGCGGTACGGAACCCTTCCCGCTCGCCCGCGAGCTGGACCCGGACCGCGACACGACGGCCACCCAGCGGGAGGTCGTCCTGCGGATGCCCGCCGAGCACACAGGTCCGCTGCTGTCGACGGTGCCCGCCACCTTCGGGGCCGGCGTCAACGACGTGCTGCTGGCCGCACTCGCGCTGGCCTTCGCCGACTGGAGGCGACGCCAAGGCGGCTCGGACACCTCCGTCCTGGTCGACCTCGAAGGCCACGGCCGCACCGAGGAACTGGGCGGCGACGAGATCGACCTCTCCCGTACGGTCGGCTGGTTCACCAGCGTCTTCCCGGTCCGGCTCGACCCCGGACCGGTCGACCCGGCCGACGCCTTCGCGGGCGGCCCGGCGGCCGGGGAAGCCGTGCGACGGGTGCGTGAGCATCTTGCCGCGCTGCCCGCGGGCGGCGTCGGGCACGGCATGCTGCGGCATCTCAACCCCCGCACCCGCGAGGTGCTCGCGAGCCGCGAGGCGGCCCGGATCGAGTTCAACTACCTCGGGCGGTTCGGCATCCCCGGGGAGACGGACTGGTCGTACGCGCCCGAGGAGGACGCGGCCGACATCGGCCCCGAGGGCGCCATGCGCGAAGGCCACGCGCTGAGCATCAACGTGGTCACCGAGGACCGGGCGGACGGGCCGGTGCTGGCCGCCCACTGGTCCTACCTGGAAGGACTGCTGCCGCGCGAGACGGTCCAGGACCTGGCCGAGACCTGGTTCAGGGCGCTGGAAGGGATCGTCGCGTGGGCGGAGCGGAACACACGGTCGTGAACCATGAGGAGAGGAAGAGCATGAGCAATCCGTTCGAGGACCCCGAGGGTGTCTTCCTGGTGCTGGTCAACGACGAGAACCAGCACAGCCTCTGGCCGGACTTCGTCGACGTGCCGGCCGGCTGGCGGGTGGTGCACGGGCCCGCCGACCGGCAGTCCTGCCTGGACCACGTCGAGACCCACTGGAGCGACATGAGGCCGCGCAGCCTGGCCGAGGCCATGGACGGCTGAAACGACTGTGGGGCGGTCCCCATGGACCGCCCCACAGCCTTGCCGGTTCACGACGCGGGCTGTTCCACCTTCGTCCCGGTCTTGCCGTCGACCGCCGCCGCCAGCTGCGGTACCAGCCGTTCGACCACGTACCGCAGGCCGAGAACAGTGCCCATGGACAGCGCGTTGCCGTAGTCGCTGCTCTCGCTGACGTAGACCTCGCGGCCCTCCCTGACCACGTCAAGGTCCTTGTAGGAGGGGTCCTTGTGCAGCTTGTCGGCGTCCTTGGTCACGTCCGCGACCTGCCACACGAGGGCGTCCCGGTCGAGCAGGTCGGTGCGCTCCTTGCTGATGTTCGCGCCGAACTGGTCCCCGATCACCTTGTCCAGGTCCGCGGGCAGGGAGAACCCGAGGTCGGTGAGGAGATGCGACCGCGGGTCCTGGCTGCCGAAGACGAAGATGCCCTCGTACGGTGTGGCCATCACGGCCGTCCGGCCCTTGAACTCGGGGTGCTCCTCGACGGCCGCCTCGATCTGCGCCTCGGTCTCCTTGACGGCCGCGGTGGCCTCCTCCGGCTTACCGAGCGCCTTGCCGATCGTCTCGGTCTGCTCCTGCCACGGCACGCCGTAGTCGTTGTACTTCTTCGGCTGGGCGACCACGGGCGCGAACTTGGACAGCGACTCGTACTGCTCCTTGGTGAGTCCGCCGTACACCGCGAGGATCAGGTCGGGCTTGAGGGCGGCGATCTTCTCCACCTGGGGGCCGGTGCCGGTGTCCTTGAGGACGGTCGGTACCTCGGCGCCGCCGAGCTTGTCGTCGGCCCAGGGGCCGATGGCGCCCTTGTAGCCGCCGAGCCACTCGGTGGTGCCGACCGGCACCTTGCCGAGCGCCAGGACGGCGTCCTGGTCGGTGAGGCCGACGGTCACGATCCGCTTCGGCTCGGACTTGATCGTCGTACTGCCGTACTTGTGCGCGACGGAGACCGGGAAGGCGGACTCTCCGGAGGAGCTCGCCTGCGCCCCGGCCCCCGATCTGCCGGAGTCCGAGTCGTCACCACCGCAGGCCGTGGCGGCGGTCATGAGCAGGAGGGCGGAGGCGAGGGTGGCGGCGAGCCGTGGTGCTCTGCGGGAGCGGAACATCGGTGGTCCTTCGTTCTTCGGGTTCCTGTGGAGCCGGTCGGTGCGGGGGGTCTCGGAGTGTGTCCGTGGGGTCAGGTGCCGGTGTCGCGGGTGTCCGACCAGGCCCGCCAGATGGCGGCGTAGCGTCCCTGGGCGGCGCGGAGTTCGTCGTGCGTGCCGGTCTCGACGACGCGTCCCGCGTCCATGACGACGATGCGGTCGGCGGTCGCCGCCTGGCTGAGCCGGTGGGCCACGATCAGCGCGGTGCGGCCGTCGACCGCCTGCGCGACCGCCTTCTCCAGGGCGCGCGCCCCGGCGCTGCCCGCCTCGGCGGTGGCCTCGTCGAGGATCACGAGGGGCGGATCGGCCAGGATCAGCCGGGCGAGCGCGAGAGCCTGCGTCTGTGCGCCGCTGAGCCGGTGGCCGCCGTCGCCGACGACGGTGGCGAGACCGTCGGGCAGCGCCTCGGCCCACGCGAGGGCGTCCACCCGGTCGAGCGCGGCACGCAGTTCGCCGTCGGTGGCGTCGGGCTTGGCGAGGCGCAGGTCGTCGGTGAGGGGACCGGCGAAGACGTGGGTCTCCTGGGTGATCAGGGCGACCGTGCGGGTGGCTGCCGCGCCGAGTTCGGCCGGTGGCACACCGCCGATGAGGACGGCCCCGGCGGTGGGTGGCTGGATGCCCGCGACGAGCCGGGCCAGCGTGGTCTTGCCGGCGCCGCTGGCACCGACGAGGGCCACCCGCTCGCCGTGCCGGATCGTCAGGTCGATGTCGTGCAGGACGGGATGTCCGGGCCGGTACGCGTGACCAAGGCCCCGCACGGTGACGTCGACGCCGCCCGCCCGGACGGAACCGGTGCCCTCCGGGGGCGGCGGCTGGTCGGTGACCCCGACGAGCCGCGACAGGCCCGCCGTGGCCGACTGGGCGTCGTCGAGGAGGACGAGGGCGGCGTTGACCGGGGTGAACAGGCTGTGGAAGTACAGGGCGGCGGCCGTCGCCGTGCCGATGGACGCCGAGCCGTCGCGGACGAGCCAGTACCCGGTGAACAGCACGGCGGCGAGCCCGGCGTACTCGGCGATGTGCAGACGGCTGTAGAAGCCCAGCACGAGCTGGACCCCGCGCATCGTCAGCGCCACCACCGACCAGGACCGCTCGGTGACCCGCTCGGTGTGCTCCCGCTCCAGCCGGAACGCGCGCACGGTGGAGCTGCCCGCGATGGTGTCGAGCAGTTGCTGCTGCTGCGCGCCGGCGGCCCTGCGCTGCTCGGCGTAGAGCGGGACGGCGCGGGACACGTACCAGCGGGCGGTGGCCGCCTGCACGGGCACCGCGATCAGGGCGGCCAGCAGGAAACGCCAGTCGAGCACTGCCAGTGCGCCCAGGGTGAGGACGATGGTCAGCAGCGAACGGGCCAGTTCTGGCAGGGCGTTGCGGATGGCCTCGGCGATGAGCGAGACGTCGGCGGTGACCCGCGCGGTCAGGTCACCGGCGCCGGCCCGCTCGACCCGCTCCAGCGGCAGCCCCAGCGCCCGCTCCACGAACCGCTCGCGCAGCCGGGCCAGGGTCGTCTCACCCAGCCGGGAGATCAGCGACAGTCCGAACCCGGCGGTGACGCCCTGCGCCACGGCGACGGCGAGGAGAAGCGCCGCGGTCGTGGTGACGGCGTCCACGGAGCCGCGGTCGGCGGCCAGGTCGACGATCCGGCCGAGCAGCGGCTGCACGAGCAGCCCGACGGCGGTGGAGGCGACCAGCACGGCGAACGCGGTGAGGGCCAGCGGCCGTTGCGGCCGCAGCAGTTCGGCGACGGCGGCCCGGGTGCGGGCGGGCGTGGCGACAGGCAGGAGGGGCGGCTGCGCACCCTTGCCGGGCTCGGTCATGCGAGGACCGCCGTCCGGTAGGCGGCGCGGTCGTGCACGAGCCGGTCGTGGGCGCCGGCCGCGGTGACCCTGCCGTCCTCGATCAGGACGACCCGGTCGGTCACGGCGAGCAGCGCGGGGCTGTTGGTCACCAGGACGGTGGTGCGGCCGCGGCGGACGTCCCTGATCCCGGCGGCGATGCCCGCCTCCGTGACGGCGTCGACGGCCGTCGTGGGTTCGTGCAGCACGAGGACCGGCGCGTCGGCGGCCAGCGCCCGGGCGAGGGCCACCCGCTGCCGCTGGCCTCCGGAGAGGGAGCGGCCGCGCGCGGTGACGGCCGTTCCGGTGCCGTCGGGCAGGGCGCGTACGACCTCGTCGGTGCCCGACGCGGCGATCGCGGCGGTGACGGGTACGGCGGTCGGGGTGCCGAGCGCGGCGGTATGGGTGTCGGGCGTGGCGGTGGGGGTGCCGAGCGCGGCGGTGACGTTGTCGAGGAGCGTGCCCTCGAAGAGGTCGGCGTCGTGCTCGGCGACGAGTATCGCGGCCCGCACCTCCGCGAGGCTCAGCGCGGGCAGTGCGGTGCCGTCCAGTTCCACGGCCCCGCCGGCCGGGTCGGCGTGGCGGCCCAGGCACCGCAGCAGGGCCGTAGCGTCGGCGGGGTCGGTGGTGACCACCCCCACCGTCTCGCCCGGGGCGATGTCCATGTCCATCTCGCGCAGGGAGCCGTAGGAGAGGCCGCTCAGCCGCAGCCGGCCCGCGGTCCGCCCCGGTACGGCGCCGCGCTGCGGCGGGCCCGGCGACACCGCCCGGCCGGCGTCGAGCACCTCGGCGATCCGGGTGGCGGACGCCCGGCCCTGCGCCAGCTCCGCGTTGACCCAGGAGAACTCGGAGAGCGGGCCGATGAGGAAGAGGGCGAGCGCGACGGACGAGACGAGTTCGCCGAGGCTGATGTCGCCGCGCGCGGTGAGCCGCCCGCCGACGAGCGCCACCAGCGCGAGGAACGCGCCGGTGAGGATGGTGACGACGCCGTTCTGCCAGGCCTCCGCACGGGCGGCGCGCAGGGTGGCGGTCAGCGACTCCTGGCTGGTACGGCGGTAGCGGGCGACGGCCGCCGGTTCGGCACCGATGCCCTTGAGCACCCGCAGCCCGGCCACCAGGTCCGCGGCGACGCCCGAGGCCCGCGCCGCGCGCTCCTGCTCGGTCTCGCTGCGCCGTTCCAGGGGCTTGCTCAGCAGGTGCACCAGCCACAGCAGCAGCGGTGTGCCCAGCAGGACGAGCAGGCCGAGGGGGAGGGAGATGCGCAGCAGGACGACCGCGCCGACCACGAGGCCGGTGGTGGCCCCGATGCCGACGATGAGGGCCATCGTGACGGCGCCGACCCGCTTGGCGTCCTCGGTGGCGGTGTTCGCCAGCTCGCCGGGCAACCGGCCTTCCTCCGCGCCACCCTCGGGGGCGAGGACGCGGCCGACCAACCGGGTCCTGAGGCGGTGCGCTGCGGTCACGGAGGCGCGCTCGCCGGCCCGTGCGCCGAAGCGGAAGCTGTAGGAGAGTCCGACGTAGACGACGGCCAGGACACCGAGCCACAGCAGCAGCCCGCCGGCGTCACCGGCCACGACGCCTCGCTCGACGGCCAGTCCGATGAGCACCGGCACCAGGGCCTCGCCCGTCTGGTGGCCCATGCCCAGCACCGCCCCGAGCACGACGTCCCGGCGCTGCCCGCCCACCGCACCCCACAGGACACGCCGTCCCGGCAGGTCCGCTCTTCTCACGCATCCCTCCGGAAGGGGGTTCGCGGCGCTTGCACCGCGCGCACAAAACTTAGGTAAGGCTAATCAGATCTGGCGCTGGCGGCTACCCCCTTGCTGATTGGCGGGGGCGTCGTCCACACGGACGAGCCGGTACCGGTGTTCGTAGGTCGAACCGCCGCGCCGTTCGGCCCGTTTGGACCGGGAGCGGCGGGCCGCGAGGATCAGCGCGTTCACCTTCGGGCGCTCCTTGCGCAGCCGGTAGAGGGCCGTACGGGGCATGCCGGCGAGCGCGGCGGCGGACGCGTGCTGGGCGCCCGCGCGGATCGCCTGGAGGAGCACGAGCAGCGCGACGGGGGTCGGCGGACGTGCCGCGCCGTTGCCCTCGGGCGCGTGGGAGTAGGCCAGGGCGCGCGCGCCCGACATCGCCGCGGCGAACGACGGGTTGCGGTCCTGCCAGTTGTGCAGCAGCCGTTCCGGCACCCCGGCGGCCGCGGCGCAGCCGGCCGGGCCGAAGCCCAGGGCCGCCGCCCGCACGGCCTCGGCCATCCGGGCCAGCGTCTCCTCGCGCAGGCTCGGACCGCGCCCGAGGGCGGCGAGCAACTCGTCGTCGATTCCTTGTTGCGCGTCGATACGCGCGAGCACACCATCGGCCCAGGCCGCCAACTCGCGGTCGGGGCCCACCGTTTCCTCCACGGACGCCCCCTTAGGCACCAGCTGCCCCGGCTGGCCGCGCTCGGCGTCACCGTCGTCGTCCAGCCCAACTTCCTGCGCTACTACGGGGACGACTACGCCACGGTCATGGGGGACGACAGGGCCGGTTGGCTCTACCGCGGCCGCGGCTTCCTCGACCATGGCGTCAGGGTGGCGGGAAGCTCGGACCGCCCGGTCGCCGACGGCGCGCCGCTGAGGGCCGTCCAGTTCATGGTCGAACGCGCCTCGGAGTCGGGCCGGGTCATCGGTCCCGACGAGTCGGTCACCGTGGACGAGGCCCTGCGGGCCTACACCGTGGACGCCGCCCACGCCTGCCACTGGGAGTCCGACGCGGGCAGCCTCACCCCGGGCAAGCGGGCCGACCTCGTCGTGCTCGGCGACGACCCCTACCGGGTGGATCCCTCCCGCATCGCGGACATCGAGGTACTGGGGACGTTCCTGGAGGGCGCGAGCGGCAGCGAGGGCAGGAGCGGGGGCGACGGCGGGCGCTGACCGGCGGGACCCGCCGCGTCGGCCGCGCTCCACGCGGGCGCACCCCCGGCGCATTAGCCTGCGGTCATGGGACCCGGCCTGCTGTTCGCGCTGTGCGCCGCCCTCTTCATGGGAACGGCGACCGTGTTCCAGGCACTCGGCGCGCGCAGGGTGGGTCCCGGGGGCGCCGGCGCGGCGGTGCGGGCCACCTGGCAGTGGCCGTTCATCGTCGGGGTCGCCCTCGACACGCTGGACTTCGCCGCCGAACTGATCTCCCTGCGCTCGGTCCCGCTCTTCCTGGTCGAGGCCGCGGTGGCCGGGGCGCTGGCCGTCACCGCGATCGTCTCGGCGTTCGTGCTGCGCATCCGGTTGCGCCGGGTGGAGTGGGGCGCGGTCGTCGCGGTGTGCGGAGGGCTCGCGGTGATGGCGATCGCGGCCGGCCGGGAGACCGGCGGCGACGGCGACATGAGAATGCGGCTCGCGGTCCTGGTGGGCTCGGTGGGGCTCGCCCTGGTGAGCTGGGCACTGGCCCCGCGCCTGGGGAACGTGCGCCACCGCGCGGCCGTGCTGGGCGGCCTCGCCGGGATCAGCTTCGGCGTGACGGCCGTAGCGGCCCGGCTGATGCCGGGACTGTCCCTGCCCGGCCTGCTCGCCGACCCGTCGGTGTACGCCGTGGTCCTCTCCGGGATCACCGGCTATCTCCTCCTGATCGAGGCCCTTCAGTCCGGCTCCGTCACCTCCGCCACGGCGGCGATGGTCATCGGGGAGACCGTGTGGCCCGCTCTGTTCGGCATCGTCTGGCTGGGCGACACCACCCGCCACGGGCTGGCGCCGCTGGCCGTCGCCGGTTTCGCCGCCTCCATCGCGGGCGCCCTCGCGCTGGCCCGCTTCGGTGAGGCTGAGGAGCACGCCTCGTAGCGGCACCGGGCCGCCCCGCCCGGTGCGGCCGTGTCTCGATCCGCGCCGCCGTCCTGCTCCTCACCCTGCCGCGGCACCCGTCAGGCCTGATCAGCTCCACCGCACCCTCATGGCACCCCGGATGCTCGTTTCTGCTCGCAACGGCCTCTCTTCGAGCACCTATTGACACTCCGTCGTCCGATCGACAAAGTCGTTCGGCAACAAGAGCTGTCGGCCACCCACAAGGGAGCGTTCAGCGCCATGCATGAAATCCCTGCTGTCTCACGCCGTACTCTCATGGGCGGAGCCCTGGCCTCCGGTGCCGTCGTCGCGGGGCTCGGCACCACGGCCGCCGCCGCACCGGGCGCCGCCCCCGCCGCCGACGCCCCACCGGCCCGGCGTCACGGCCAGAAGTCGATGATCGACGTCCCCTTCGACCCGTACCGGACGGTCCGCGTCGCCCTGATCGGCCTCGGCAACCGGGGCCATGGCATGGCCTCGGGATGGGCCGCCGTCCCAGGCTGCACGGTGACGGCCGTGTGCGACATCCGCGCCGACCGCGCCCGACGAACCGCCGACAAACTGGTCGCCGAGGGCCGCCCCCGCCCCGCCGAGTACGGCGGCTCCGCCGATGCCTACGCACGCATGCTGCGCCGCGAGGACATCGACCTCGTCTACGTCGCCACCCCCTGGGAGTTCCACTACGAGCACGGCCGCGCCGCCCTGCTGTCCGGCAGACACGCCATCGTCGAACTGCCCGTCGCCACCGAGCTGCGCGAGCTGTGGGACCTCGTCGACACCAGCGAGCGGACCCGTCGGCACCTGTTCCTGTCCGAGAACTGCAGCTACGGCCGCAACGAGCTGGCGATGCTCAAGATGGCCCACGACGGCCTCTTCGGCGACGTCACCAACGGCCACGGTGGCTATCTGCACGACCTGCGC
>NZ_JBFBJT010000205.1:0-9715 GCF_040686175.1 Streptomyces sp. NPDC086077
CCGGTTCGGCGTAGACGGCCACGCTCGCGATCCCGGCGTCCCGACAGGCCCGGGCCACGCGGACAGCGATTTCGCCACGGTTGGCGATGAGCACCCGGCGCATGTCAGGACACCCGGGCCGCTGCCGGCGGCTCGCCGGCCCGGGTGAACCGGCCGGCCCCGGTCTCCAGCGGACCCAGCGATCCGTCGAAGAAGATCAGCGGTTCCCGGCCGTGCTGGGGGACGCCCAGCTCCACGACCTCGCCGATGACGATGTCGTGGTCGCCGGCCGCGTGCACGTCGACGGTAGTGCAGGCGATGTAGGCCAGCGCCTCACTGAGCGCGGGCAGCCCGTCCCCGGTGAAGTGGTGCGGGACTCCCGAGAACGCGTCGGGCCGCTTCTCGGCGAAGTAGCGGGCCAGCGGCTGCTGCTGCCCGGACAGGAAGTTGACGGTGAAGCCGCCGCTCTCCTGGAGCAGGTCGTGCAGCCGGGACTGCTTGTGCAGGCAGAACAGTACGAGCGGGGGGTCCAGCGAGACCGAGGTGAAGGAGTTCACGGTGGTGCCCTCGGCCCGGCCGCTCGGCCCGGTGGAGACCACCGTGACGCCGGTCGTGAACAAGCCGCACACGCGGCGCAGACTCAGCGGCTCGATGGGCTTTCGCTCAGGGGTGCGGGTCAGCGACCGCGCTGCTGCGGACATGCTCATCCCTTTCATGGGGGTGTCGTGGGTGTGCCGCGCGGGTCAGAGAAGCTTGCGAACCTTGGAGCCGGCCTTGACGATGCCGAGCAGGAACTCCCGGCCGACATCGTTCATCTCCGAAGGGGCCTGCACCGACGCCCAGAACAAGAAGCGGGCCATCGTCGGCACCGACGGGTAGATGAAGCGCTGCTTCTCGTCCTTCCAGCCGAAGACCGGGTTGACGATGGGTGAGTCACGCAAGGTCTCGAAGATGATGTCGGCGGCCTCGTCGCCGGTGATCGCGCCCGCCTCGTACTTCTCGCAGGCCTCGGCGGTGGTGTCGAGGATCCGCTTGAAGGAGTCGGACTGCGGCCACCACAGACCCGGGTACGGGACCTGCTCCAGCTCCTCGAAGTGCTCCTTGCGGCCGTCGCGGGCGTGGTTCAGCCGGGCCCGGGTGAGCCGCATGGTGCCGGGGGTGATGAAGGAGCCCCAAACCCGGAACACCGCGTTCCAGAGGCGGAAGTGCGAGAAGGCGATGAAGGAGCTGTTGACCAGTTCGTCGTTGTACTGGAGCAGGCCCTGCTCCAGCCGCTCGACGTACTCGAAGCGCTCGGCGGAGAAGTCGCCGTCCTTCAGCGCGACCAGCAGTCGGGAGGTCAGCGCGTCGACCACCTCGAAGGTGTTGGACAGCCCGCGGGAGTACAGCGCGTCGATGAAGCCGGCCGCGTGCGACATCAGGCACCAGCGGTCGCCGATGGTCTGCTTCGAGGAGTACTGGAGCCGGTCCGTGGACACCCACTCACGCACCCGGGTCGCGCCGTCGAACTGGCGCTTGACCGCCGGGTACTTGTCGAGCCAGAGCTGGAACTCCTGCTCCGGGGTGAGGTCCTTGGGCTTGGGGTAGGTGCGCTCGTCCACGGTCAGGCCGACACTGCACAGCGGGTTGCGGGACTTCTCGTGGTTGTCGAACGGGATGATCCAGAACCAGCCGCGCTCGATCATGTGGTGCAGGGTGCCGGTGTGCCAGTCGGCCGGCGGACGCAGGTCCTTGGGGTGGCCGCTGACGTCGTCGAACCGCTTGATGCCGACGTAGTGCGTGAACATCGAGCGGCTGTGGTGCTTGAACCGGGCCGGCTTCTCCCGCAGGTCGAACTTGTCGGCGAGCGGCGAGCGGAAGCCGGAGGCGTCCACCAGGTACTTGGCCCGGTACCGCTCGGGCTGGGCGTTCGGCGCGGCGCTCCGACCGGTCACGGTCACGCCGTCGTCGTCGAAGTCGACCTCGCTCGCGCGCCAGTTCTGCCGGGGTGTGCAGCCGTACTTGATCGCCACGTGGAACATGAACGAGTCGCTGTCCTGGCGGTGCATGTGGCTGTTCTGGTGGAAGATCTTGGGCAGCGCCAGCTGGGTGGCCGCCCGCGGGTCGGGCTCCTGGCCCACCTCGTGCTTGATGAAGCCGAAGTGCGCCTTGGTGCCGAAGGTCGGGCCGATGTCACGGGTGGACGCCTGGACGCTGGACAGGCTCTTCAGCTCGGGGATGTCGTGCCGCTCGGAGAGGATGTGGATCCACTCGACGAGCTGCGGGGTCATGGACTCGCCGACGGCGAAGCGCGGGTGGGCGGTCGCGTCGACCAGCAGGACCCGCGCACCGTGCTTGGCCAGGATCGCGCCGGTCACGGAGCCGGCCAGGCCCGACCCCAGAACGACGACGTCGAACGTCATCTCCTCCGGTATGGGGGCCGATTCCGTCGCGCCTTCGGTCATCTTCGTGACCATGAACTGTCTCCTTCTTCGGGGCGGAATACCGCATGAAAAAAGGCCCTTCATTCGAAGAATGAAGAGCCGTGGAAAAAGGCGTGAGGTAACCGCTGAATTAAGCGTGACAGGTTTTGGCCAGAGGGTCAACCCCTGGCCGGAACGGTCGACTTGGTGTTTACGGAAAGATCGCTTCCGGAATTCCCGCCGGATTGCCCCTCGGAATGCCCGCCGGATCGCCCGTCGGGATTCTCCGCAGCCTCCAGCAGTTTCAGCAGCAGTGCCCGCAGTTCGTCCTCGCCGCCGGGGCCGAGCATGGCGGCCACGTCGTGCGCGAGTTCGTGCACGGCCGCGGTGATGACGGCGAGCTTCTCCCGGCCGTCGTCGGTGACCTCCAGGGCGTAGCGGCGCCGGTCGTGGGCGTCGCGGCCGCGGCGGACGAGCCCCTGCTTGACGAGTTCGTCGACGAGCTGCGAGGCGGCCGGCCCGGTGATGGCGAGGAACTCCGCGAGCCGCTGCTGGGAGCAGGGTCCGGAGGCGACGAGCGCGGACAGGGGGCCGTAGTGGCGGACCCGCAGGCCGGTGCCGGTGAGCTTGTCGTCGCCGTGCCGGCGCAGCCGGAAGTGGGCCTGCGCCACCAGGTACTCGGTGCCCTGCACCAGCGGCTGCGCCGACTCGGGCAGCAGCCGGGCGAGCAGTTCGTCGAGCCGGGCGGTCTCCTCACGGGTGAGGGCGGCGGTCAGGTGCGCGTCCCGCTGGGCGACGGCCCGGCGCATGGAGCCCAGGGCGGTGCGGCCGCGGTCGGTCAGGGACAGCACGTACTGGCGCCGGTTGTCGGGGTTGCGGGTGCGCTGGACCTCGCCGCGGGCCTCCAGGCGGTCGATGACCTGGACCATGATCGTGCGATTGATGCCGAGCCGCTCGGCGAGGTCGAGCTGGGAGGCCCAGTCCTGGCCGGTGAGGGCGTCGAGGACGAGGAAGTCCCGGGAGTCGGCGTCGGTGCCGTCGGGGGTGGCGGAGAACTGCGCGTGAACCCGGCGCAGGAGGTAGCTGACATAGCCCGCGAGCGACTCCGGGAGGGCCCCCGGGACCTCGGCGGTCTCCTCGGTCCTGGTGAGGGGAGCCGTCGGACTCACCGGGCTCGCCGGTTCCTGGACCTCGTCGCGTGCACGCCGCAAAACAGCACCTCCTGCCCGAGTATAAGTGCGGTGCACCCGCCGTCCCCTCGGGTGCACCGCGGTCTGGGAATTCAGGGGGTGACGTCCTCCCGGACGAGTTCCAGCACCGTCCGGACACCGGCCGCCTGGCTGCCGGCCTCGAAGACGCCGGCCGGCTTCAGGCCCGCCCGGGCGGCGAGGCGGACGAGTTCGCCGACGCCGCGCTCCACGCCGGCGAAGTAGGCGAGCATCCTCAGGTCCATGGCCGTCTCGGGGTTCTCGCCGGTCTCCTCGATGACCAGGACCCGGCCGCCGTCGGTGACCGCGTCGGCGCAGCGGCCCAGGATGCGCAGGGCGTCCTCGTCGGACCAGTTGTGCAGGACGGAGGAGAGGATGTAGCCCCCGCCGCCGGCGGGCAGCTCGTCGAAGAAGCTGCCGTCGACGACGTCGGCCCGGCCCTCCAGGCCGAGCGCCCGGAAGTGGTCCGCCGCGCGGGCGGCGGTGGCCTTGAGGTCGACGACCGTGCCGCGCAGCGCCGGGTGGGCCGCGAGCAGGCCGCCGAGCAGGACACCGCTCCCGCCGCCGAGGTCGTAGACGTGGCCCAGCGCGGACCAGTCGTACGCGGCGGCGACCGAGGGCACGTCCCGGGCCAGGTTGTCGGCCATGATCGAGTCGAAGGACTCGGCCAGCGCCCGGTCGGCGGCCAGGTCCTCCCAGTACGGCACGCCGTAGCGGACGGGGTAGGCGGGCTCGCCGGTGCGCACGACGTGCGCCAGTTCGACGAGGCTGAGGTCGCCGCGGCCGAGGGCGCCGTCGAGGTCGACGAGCCGGTGCTGGCCGCCGGGGTGGCCGGCGCGCAACTGCTCCCCGACGCCGGTCAGTCCGTACCTCCCGCCGCTCAGGGTGAGGATCCCGACGGTGACGAGGTGGCGCAGGACCCGCTCCAGCGCCCCGGCGTGCAGGTGCTCGGCCCGGGCGATGGCGTCGGCGGTGGTCCGGCCGGCCGCGATGTGGTCGGCGACCCGGTAGGTGGCGGCCAGGCGTACGGCCATGGGGGTGACGAGGTCGGCGAGCTCCCACACGGCGAGGGAACGATTCTCCGGACCACTGTTCGACGTGGGCTGCTCGGCCTGGGGGTTCCGCGAGGGCTGGGGCATCTCGGCGCCTCTTTCCGGGCTGTATGTGTGGGGGGAGGGGTCCGGCGGCCCCGCCGCGGGGGAAGAGGCGGGGCCGCCGGGGCGGGTCACAGCGCGACGGGGGGCTGGGCCCCGTCCTGCTGCGGCTGGGGTGCCGACTTCGGCGCGGTGAGCAGCGCCGTCAGCAGGGCCAGCAGGTAGAGGGCGCCACCGAGCAGGAAGCCGTACGAGTAGCCGGTGGTCAGGGCGTCGGACGTGGTGGGCTCGGACTCGTTCTGCGTGATCACGGTCGCCGCCGCGGCCAGCGCGGCGAGGCCGATCGCGCCACCGATCTGCTGCGCGGTGTTGACCAGGCCGGACGCGGCACCGGTCTCCTGCGGCGCGACCCCGCGGACGCTGATGATGGTGACGGCGACGAAGACCATGCCGAGGCCGAGACCGGAGACCAGCTGCGCGGGCAGCAGCGCGACCCAGGGGTTCTGGTCCGGGGCCAGCAGGCTGAACCAGACCATGCCGAGGATGCCGACGGTCAGACCGACGGAGATCACGGTGCGCTCGGACAGCCGGGCCAGCAGCTGCGGGCCGATGGCGCCGGCGGCCAGCAGCATGCCCACCGCGTACGGCAGGTAGGCGACGCCGGTGATCATCGGGTCGTAGCCCTTGACCAGCTGCATGTAGAGGGTCAGGAAGTAGAAGGTGGCGAGCATGCCCGCGCCGACCAGGAACATCACCACGTTGGCGCCGACGCGGCCCTTGTCGGCCAGCACACCGCCGGGGATCATCGGCGCCCGCGCGGTGCGCTGGATCGCGACGAAGGCGATCAGCAGGACCACCGCGACACCGAGGGAGATCAGCGTGGTGGCCTCGTCGAGGCCCTCCTCACCGGCGCGGGTGATGCCGTAGACCAGGGCGCCGAAGCCGAAGGTGGCGGCGAAGGCACCCGGCACGTCGACCTTGCCGCGCTCGCGGCCGCCCTCGACCAGGACACCGGTGCCGACCAGGACGGCGAGGGCGATCGGGATGTTGACGAACATCACCCAGCGCCAGTTCAGGTACTCGGTCAGCGCGCCGCCGAGCAGCAGGCCGACGACCGAGCCGAGGCCGCCCATCGCGCCGTACACACCGAGCGCCTTGTTGCGGGCCGGGCCCGCCGGGAAGGTGGTGGCCAGCAGGGACAGCGCGGTGGGTGCGGCGATCGCGGCGCCCAGACCCTGCAGCAGCCGGGCGGTGATCAGCAGTCCGCCGGTGGTGGCCAGGCCGCCGAGCAGGGAGGCGGCGGTGAAGATGATCAGCCCGATCCGGAAGACCAGCCGGCGGCCGAACAGGTCACCGGCGCGGCCTCCGGCCAGCAGCAGTCCGCCGAAGGCGAGGGCGTAGGCGGTGACGACCCAGCCGAGGCCGGCCTCACTGAGGCCGAGGGCGCTCTGCATGCTCGGCAGGGCGACCGCCACGATCGTGTTGTCCAGGACGAGCATCAGCTGTGCTGCGGCGATGACCAGCAGCGCGAGGCCGAGCTTGCCGTCCTTCTGCGGCGGTGCCGCGGCCCTGGGGACGGCCTGGGTGCGGTCTTGCAGCGACATGAGCTCTCTCCGATGTCTCTGGGTTGAGGGTGGTACGACGGGAGCCCGGGGATGCGGGGAAGCGGAGGCACCCCCGGACGTGGGGGCCGGTGTCAGCGGGCGGCGGAGCCGGCCCGGGTGCCCCAGATGTCCAGCGCCTCGTAGGCGGCGCGCCATTCGGTCTCGTAGGCGTTGCGCAGCGGCTCGGGCATCTTGCCGAGGATTCCGGCGAGCTTGGCGGCGGTCATGTCGTCGAGCAGCCAGGGCAGGTAGTACCGCGAGTCGTCGCCGACGCGGGTGCGCTGCTCGGCGCTGAAGGTGGCCCACTGCTCCGCGCTCATGGTGATGTCCATCAGCTGGAGCGCGTCCCGCTCCTCGTGGTCGAGGTGACCGCCGAGCTGCGTGCAGAGGGCGTCGGTCAGGCCGCCGAGGCGCTCGAGCCCGGAGTCGCGGTCGGCGAGAGCCGCGTCGATGTCGGCGAGCAGCGGGTCGATGACCGCGTGCTCGGCCTCCATGGCGTCCAGCAGGGCCAGCTCGTCGGGCTTGCCGGCCAGCGCCTGCTGCATCACGGGCCACACGGTGACGTCCTCGGACGTGTGGTGGATGGTCAGGAACTTCTTGAACAGCTCCCAGCCCACCGCGGTGCTCAGCACATGGCGGGGGTCCTCGTCGACCCGGGCAGTGATCCGCGCGATCCGCTCCAGCTCGCGCCGGAGGGCGTCGTGGATGGCGAACATCATCGTCATGTCGAGGTTCTTGAACTGCTGGCTCATCACTGTCTCCCTCAGTGCCTCACTGCTGCGTTGCCGTACCGCGAGAGTATCGTCAACTTACTTATCCATCAATGCACCCAACTAACAACTACCCAACCATCTACCACCCAAGCAAAGGTGGAAAGAGCAGGTCAGTAGCGGTTTCAGCGGGTTCCGGCGGACTCCAGGACCGGCTCTTCCTGTCCGGTTCTGGACGGGTCCTCGGCCGGATCCAGATCCCCCATGCCGCGGCGGATCCCGCTCAGCGCCGGCGAGGTCGCGGCCGTGGTGACCAGCGCCATCAGCACGAGGATCGTGAACAGGTCGGGGCCGATGACGCCGAGGCCGAGGCCGATGTTCAGCACCACCAGTTCGGTCAGGCCGCGGCAGTTCATCAGCGCGCCGATGGACATCGCGTCGCGCCAGCGCTGGCCCGCGAGCCGGGCCGCGACCGAGCCGCCGCCCCACTTGCCGACGACGGCGACGACGAGCACGGCGCCCGCCCACAACCACTGCGCCGAGTCGCCGCCCAACAGCGACACATCGGTCCTCAGGCCGGTGGACACGAAGAACAGCGGCAGCAGCACCGGCACGGCGAACGCCCGCAGCCGGGCCGCGGAGGCCTCGATCTTCCGCCGGCCCCGCGGGGTGATCACGCCGAACAGGAACGCGCCGAACAGCGCGTGCACACCGATCTCGTCGGTGACGTACGCGCTCAGGCACAGCCCGCTGAACATCACGACCAGCACCACGCCGTCGGCGTACTTGCGCTCGGCCCGCCCCGCCCACCGGCGCAGCAGCGGGCGCACGACGTAGAACATGGCCAGCGTGAACGCCAGGGTGAAGGCGGCGGCGGTGAGCGCCTCCATCGGCGAGCCGCTCCTCGTCACCGCGACCACGGCCGCCAGCAGGCACCAGGCGGTCACGTCGTCCACCGCCGCGCACGCCATGGCCAGCGCCCCCACCCGGCTCCGGTACAGGCCCCGGTCGGTGAGGATCCGGGCGAGGACGGGGAAGGCCGTGATGCTCATCGACACCGCGATGAACAGCACGAACGCCGGCTTGTCGGCGCCGGCGGGGGCGAACGTGTCGTACATGCCGAAGGCCAGCAGTGTGCCCAGCAGCAACGGAACGGCGATGCTGGCCTGCGAGACGGCCACCGCCGTACGGCTGTGTCCGCGCAGCGCCTTCAGATCCAGTTCCAGCCCGACCAGGAACATGAAGGCGAGCAGCCCGACGTTGCCCAGCACGCCGATGTAGGACAGGGCGGACTCCGGGAAGAGCCAGGCCTGCGCGCCGGGCCACAGCCAGCCCAGCAGCGAGGGACCGAACAGGATCCCCACGACGATCTCGCCCACCACGGGCGGTTGCCCGAGCCGCCGCACGAGCTGGGCACCGGCCCGGCAGGCCAGGATCACCGCGGGCACGGCTATCAGCAGATCGGGGAGGGGATCGGGAACAGCGGCCATCACACGTCTCCTGAGGAGGGTTCGGGGAAGGGAAAGCGCGCGGGTGTCCGGCGTCACCGACGGTTCGTCAGGAGGCGTACGGGCGTGCCGCCTTCGCCTCGCGCAGCGCGCGGGCCCACCACAGCAGCTGGTCGAGCATGAGCTTGACGGCGGATTCCGCGCCCTCGGGGTCGGCGGGGAAGCGGCCTTCGGCGTCGTAGTGTTCGAGAATCCTGGGGAAGGTGACGATGTCCTTCATCCCCACGCAGTGGAACTCGGCGAAGATCTGCCGCAGATGCTCGATCGCGCGCACCCCGCCGGCCGAGCCGAGCCCGTAGCCGACGAAGCCGACCGGCTTGGCCTGCCACTCGGACTGGAAGCTGTCGATCAGGGTCTTCAGCGGGCCGGGCACGCTGCGGTTGTACTCCGGCACGACCACGACGTAGGCCTCGGCGCCGGTCAGCCGGGGGCGCAGGGCCGCCGCCGTCGGATCGTCCGCTTCGAGGCTCGCGGGCAGCAGGTGCTCGGCCACGTCGACGACGTCCAGCACCAGGTCGTCGCGGCGCGAGGCCACCCGTGCGAACCAGCCCGCGACGTCCGGCGCGAGCCGTCCCTCCCGGGCCGAGCCCACGAGCAGCGTGACCCGCATCGGACGCGTCACCAGGCCGGACGTGCTCATCGCCGTACCGCCGATGTCGGCGCGGTCACCGGCGTCAGCGCCAGGAACTCCTTGGCGTCGACCCGGGAGAGGATGCGGCGGGTCAGGGCCGGCATCTTGGTGGTGCCGTCGTCGGTGAAGACGACCGGGTTGGTGACCTGGACCCGCCGGCCCCGGGTGGTGATCTCGCAACCGCCCGCCGCCAGCACGTTCTTGACCCAGTCGGAGCCCGGCCCGTACGGCAGTGTGATGATGACGTCCTCGCCGCGCCGGAACAGCTTCACCGGGGTGGCGAACTCGCGCCCCGACTTGCGGCCGCGGTGGTGCACCTTCCCGAACCCCGGCAGCCGGCTGAACAGCGGGCCCACCAGATGATTGGCGAACTTCCGGTTGAATCGGGCCACTTTCCTGTCGATCGGCACGGATCTTCCCTCCCTTTGAGCTGTCGGTTGCCTCTGAACGCCGGACGGGCGCCGCGCCGTCCACCGACGGCGGGCGCCCGTCCCGAAGCCGGGGGGGGGTGCGGCGGCCGGCGTGCCCGCGCCGGGGGCCCCCGTCGCGCCCGCCGGCGGCAGGGGGCCGCCCCGCGAG
>NZ_JBFBJT010000206.1:0-9622 GCF_040686175.1 Streptomyces sp. NPDC086077
GCCGCCCCTGGCGCGCCCGCGCTGCTGCTGGCGCTGACCGCGGCCCTCGGTGGCGACGTGCTGGTGCCGCGGCCCTGCGCCGCGTGGTGGGCGCCGTACGCCCGCCTGCTGGGCCGGCCGGTGTTCCATGTCGCGACGCCCGCCGAGTGCGGCGGCGTACCGGATCCGTACGCCCTGCTGGAGACCGTGCGCCGGGTGCGCGAGGAGGGCGGGGACCCGCGGCTGCTGGTGCTGTCCGTCGCCGACGACCCGACGGCCACGGTGGCGCCTCCCGAGCTGCTGCACGAGACCGTCGAGGCCGCCACCGGCGAAGGGCTGCACCTGGTCAGCGACGAGACCTGGCGGGACACCCTGCACGCCCCGCACGCCACGGTGCTCCTCAGCCCGGCGGAGATGCTGCCCGGCCGGGTCACCGTCGTCACCGACCTGGCCGGTTCCCTGCTGCCGTCCGGCTGGCCCGCCGCCGTGGCCCGGTTCCCCGAGGGCGAGGCCGGGGACGGGCTGCACGCGCGCGTGCTGGACGTGCTGACCGCACTCGACGCGCGTATCGCCGGGCCGGTCGCCGCCGCGGCCGGCTACGCGCTGGGCGAACCCGAGCCGCTCGGCGGCCACGTGGACGCCGTCGTACGCCTGCACGCGCGCCTGGCCGCGGCCGCGCACCGCACCGTGGTCGCCGCGGGCGCCCTCTCCCCGCCGCCGCAGGCCGGCCGGCATCTGTACGTCGACCTCGGCCCCCTGCGGTCCGGGCTCGCCGCGCACGACGTGGGGGACGCCCAGGAACTGGAGGACTTCCTCGCCGCCCGCCTGGGCATGCCCGCACCGGGCGGTCACCGCTTCGGCGACGACCTGGGCGCACTTCGCGTACGGCTGTCCACCGGCCCGCTGCTGGGCGGCACGGACGCCGAGCGCGCGGAATGCCTCGCCTCCCCGGCGCCGCTGGAACTGCCGCACGTGGAACGCGCGTTGATCAACCTCAAGTCGGTACTCGACGATCTCCGTGACGACGCTCAGCGACGGGAGTCTCCTCGATGACGCAGCAGTCCGAGTCGACCACGAGCACGCCCACCCAGGAGGCCGACGATCCGGCGCCCAGGACGCCGGCGGCACCGGCCGTGCCACCGCTCGCGCCCCCCTTCCCGCCGCTCGCCGAACCCCGCCCGCTGGCCGAACGGCGCGTGTGGCCCCGCACCTTCCACGACCGGCTGACGGCCCCGCTGCCCGGCCTCAAGGCCGTCGCCCGGTTCGCCCGCGAAGGCGCCGTGCGGCCCGGCCGCGAGGGCCTCGCCGACATCCCCCGGCTGCCTTTCGCACCCGGCCCGCTGCCCCGGGTCGACGCCCGCACCGTCGCCGTCACCTGGGCGGGACACGCCAGTTGGGTGCTGCGCGTCGGCGGGCTCACCGTACTCACCGACCCGGTCTGGTCCCGCCGCATCCTCGGCACGCCGGCGCGGATCACCCCGGTCGGGGTCCCCTGGAGTGAACTGCCCCGCGTCGACGCGGTGGTCATCAGCCACAACCACTACGACCACCTGGACGCCCCCACGCTGCGCAGGCTCCCGCGGGACACGCCGGTGTTCGTCCCCGCCGGGCTCGGCCCCTGGTTCCAGCGCCGCCGCTTCACCCGCGTCACCGAGCTGGACTGGTGGGAGGCGGCCGAACTGGACGGCGTGCGCTTCGACTTCGTCCCCGCCCACCACTGGTCCAAGCGCACCCTGACCGACACCTGCCGCACCCTGTGGGGCGGCTGGGTGCTCACCGCCCCCGAGGGCGGTCGGGTCTACTTCGCGGGCGACACGGGCTACGGCCACTGGTTCTCGCGCATCGGCCGCCGCTACCCCGGCATCGACCTCGCGCTGATGCCGGTCGGCGCGTACGACCCGCGCTGGTGGCTCAGCGACGTGCACTGCGATCCGGAGGAGGCGGTACGCGCCGTGGAGGACCTGGGCGCGCGACGGATGGCGCCGATGCACTGGGGGACGTTCGTGCTGTCGGCGGAGCCGGTCCTGGAACCCCTCACACGCACCCGCACGGCCTGGCAGAGGGCGGGCCGAGACCGCGAGGACCTGTGGGACCTGCCGGTGGGAGCGTCGAGGGTGCTGTACCGCACCTCGTGACGGCGCGAGGACCGCGTCGGTGAGGGGCGCGGGGAACCGCGCGACCAGCCCCCACGGCACGCGGATCGCCACTCACCCGGTGGACCACCCCCGCACCCGCCGCCACACCCCCGGCACCAGACTGATGACCAGCGTCAGCCCCACCGCCGCGACCACGCCCTCCCAGGGCTCGGGAAACAGCGACCCACCCAGGATCCCGATCAGCTGATACGTCACCGCCCACGCCAGGCAGGCGGGCAGATTCCCCCGGGCGAACCGCCGCATCGGCCACTTCGCCAGCAGACACGCCAGCATCACCGGCAGCCGGCCCGCCGGCACCAGCCGGGACAGCACCAGCACCGCGACGCCGTGCGAGGCGAGCTTGTCCTGCGCCTGCGCGAGCCGCTCCTCCGGCGCCCGCGCCCGGATCGCCTCCAGCCAGCGCGAGCCGTTCCTCGACTTGAGGCCGCGCCGCCCCAGCCAGTACAGCGTGGCGTCGCCGAGGAACGCGGCCAGCGACGCCGTCACGAACAACAGCGCCAGCGAGAACGGCGCCGTCTGGTGGAAGGCGACCACCGCCGCCGAACTCACCAGCGCCCCCGTCGGCACGACCGGTATCAGCGCCCCGGCCAGCACCAGCAGGAACAGCGTGGGATAACCGATCGCCTGCTGGGTGGACTCGGCGGGTATCGGCGCCGGGACGGCCGCGAGCCAGCTCATCGGGCGACCTCCGGCCGCACGCTCTCCCCGTGCCCCAGCAGATGCACCGCCACCTTCGGCGCCCGCCGCGCCGCGAGGCGCACGAACTCCTCGCCGGGCGCGTGGAACTCGTGCGGACGCACCGCGTCCATGCCTATCGGCCAGTACGTGCCGAAGTGCACCGGCACCGCGCTGCGCGGCGCCAGCCGGACCAGCGCCTCGGCGGCCAGCCCGGGGTCCAGGTGCCCGTGGCCGAGATACGGGCCCCAGCCGCCGACCGGCAGCAGCGCCACGTCGATCGGGCCCACGTCCGCCGCCATCGTGTCGAACAGCCCGGTGTCCCCGGCGAAGTAGGTGCGCGCCTCGCCCTCGACGACATAGCCGAGGGCGGGGGCGCGGCGCGGGCCGACCGGCAGCCGCCGTCCGTCGTGCCGGGCGGGCACGGCCCGTACGGTCAGATCGGCCACCCGGGTGGTGTCGCCGGGGGCCATCTCCGTCAGGCGCAGATGGGCGAGCCGGCGCAGCGCCGGCACCGCCCGGGGTGCGCCCCGGGGTACGAGCAGGCGCGTGCCCGGCGCGAGCCGTGCCAGGGACGGCACATGCAGATGGTCGGCGTGCAGGTGGGAGACCAGGGCGACATCGGCGCTCCAGGCGCCGGGCGGGGGCATCGCGCCCCGGCGGCGGCGCAGATGCGCGAGCCTGCGGGCGAACAGGGGATCGGTGAGCACCCGAGTGTCCGAGTCCGCGACCGTGCAGGTGGCGTGCCCCCACCAGGTGATCTCCACCGGCACCTCTTTGCCTCCTTCGCGCGACTCCCCGAAGCCTACGGGCAGGAGTAGGGTCGGCGGCGAAACCCGGAGGTGAGGGGGCGCCATGGGAGCAATGCGCGTCACGGCGATCGCCAGTCTGACGCCGTTGGAGCAACTCGACGCGGACCCCTTTCTGGTCGACTCCCGCAGCCAGCACGCGATGTGCGCGCGGTGGGCCGCGGAGCGGGGGTACGTCGTCGCGAGGCAGTTGCTGGTCCGCGGGCTGCGCCCCGACCACTGCGCGCTGTGGGACGGCGTACGGCCGGGATGCGACCTCTTCGTGGCGCCGAGCCGCCGGGTGCTGGAGTGCGCACTGGCGAACGTCGAGGAGTTCACCGCGGAGTGCGCGCGGCGCGGGGTGCGGGTCGAGACGGTGGGGCGGGCCGAGCCGTCCTACGACGCCCAGATGAAGGCCCGGGTGCACCGGCGGCTGTCGATGCCGACGGCGGGCTACGACGGGGGCTGACGGGCCGTCGTACCGCTGTCGTACTGCCGTCCTACCGCCCTCGTACCGGGGGAACGCCACGGTTCCGGCACGCGTTATGACAATCTGGACGCAGGTCCGCGTCCGTGGTGGGCCGGGACGTGAGGTGTACGGGGAGTGCTCGGAGGGCGATGGCGGCGGGTCGCCAGCCAGGTGGGGCGGAGCGTCGCGGTGTGGGCCGTCAGCACGGTCACCATGCTCGTGCTCGCCGGGATCCTGCCCGACTTCCAGTTGCAGCGCGCCGACGGCGACAGCGCCACCACCATCGCCGTGACCGCCGCGTTCGGGGCCGGCGCCTTCGGTCTGCTGTCCGCCCTGGTCTGGCCCCTGCTCGTACGGCTCCTGCTGCTGGTGCCCGCGCTCGTGCTCGGGCTGCTGGTGTTCTTCCTCAACGGCGCGCTGCTGCTCGTGGCGCTGCGTCTGAACCCCGCCGAGCGCGGCGCGGTCGACCCGGAGACCGCGGTGGTCGTCGCCGCCGTGATGTCCGCCGTCGCCTCCGCCACCGGCGCCGCCCTCGCCGTCCGCGACGACGACGCCTACCGGCGCCGCCTGCACCGCCTCGCTCACCGCGGCCGCCGCCCCGTGCCGCCCGGACCGACCACCCCGGGCACCGTCTTCGTCCAGCTCGACGGCGTCGGGCACGACGTGCTGACGGACGCCGTCGGCAAGGGGCTGATGCCGACCGTCGCCCGCTGGCTCGGCTACGGATCGGCCGACGGCCCCGGCAGCGCCACCCACCGCCTCACCCCGTGGCGCACTGACTGGTCCAGCCAGACCGGCGCCAGCCAGCTGGGCATCCTGCACGGAAGCACCTTCGACGTCCCGGCGTTCCGCTGGTACGAGAAGGACACCCAGGAGGTGATGGTCAGCAACCGGCCGACCAGCGCCGCCGAACTCCAGCGCCGCGCCGTCGAGCGCACCGGCGACGGCGGACTGCTCACCGTCGACGGCGCCAGCCGCGGCAACCTCTTCAGCGGCGGCGCCGACGAGCAGGCCCTCGTGCTGTCCATCGCCACCCGGCGGCGCAGCCGCGAGACCCGTTCCCGGGCGGGCTACTTCGCCTACTTCTCCGACCCGGCCAACGCGGTGCGCACCGCGCTGTCCTTCGTCGCCGAGGCCGGCCGCGAGACGGCCCAGTCCACCCGGGCCCGGATGCGCAAGGTCCGCCCGCGCGTCTCCCGCGGCGGCCTCTACCCGTTCGTCCGCGCCTTCGCGACCGTCGTCGAACGGGACGTCGTCGTCGCCGCGGTCATGGGCGACCTGCTCGCCGGGCGCACCGCCGTCTACGCCGACCTGGTCGCCTACGACGAAGTGGCGCACCACTCCGGTCCCATGAGCCGGGACGCCGAGAAGGTGCTCGAACGCCTCGACCGGGCGCTCGCGCTGATCGAGAAGGTCGCCGAGCACGCCCCCCGCCCGTACCGGATCGTCGTCCTGTCCGACCACGGGCAGAGCCCGGGCGAGACCTTCCGCGCCCGCTACGGACTCACCCTCGCGGACCTGGTCCGGGCCGGCTGCGGCCTGCCCGTGCCGCGCCGTGCGCGCCGCACCCGCAGCGGCACGGAGGCGCGCGCCGCCGTCCGGGCCGCCCTGCACAGACCCGTGGAGGAGGAGCACGAGCAGCGCCGCCCGTCGCGCCGCTCGGAGCCGATCGTGCTGGCCTCCGGCAACCTCGGCCTGGTCTCCTTCCCGGACGCGCGGCACCGGATGAGCAGGGAGGAGATCGACATCCGCCACCCGGCGCTGCTGCCGACCCTCGCCAACCACCCCGGCATCGGCTTCCTGCTCGTGCGCAGCGAGGAGCACGGCGGCGTCGTGCTCGGCGCGAACGGCGCCGAGGCACCGGTGGACGAGCTCGACGACGACCACCCCGGGCCGCTCGCCGGGTTCGGGCCCGGCGCCGCGGACGCCGTGCGCCGCACGCACTCCTTCCCGCACACCGCCGACATCATGGTCAACTCCTTCCACGACCCGGCCGACGGCGAGGTCCTCGCCTTCGAGGAGCAGATCGGCTCGCACGGCGGGCTCGGCGGCTGCCAGGGCCGCCCCTTCCTGCTGTCACCGCTCGAGCTGTCCACGCCGATGGCCGACGGTGCGGCACTGGTCGGCGCGGAACAGGTCCACCAGGTGCTGCGCCGCTGGCTGCGGGAGTGCAACGGACCCCAGGTGCCGCTGGACGATTCCCGTCCCACGGTTCGCGAGGCCACAGCTTTTCCGGCGCCGGAGCAGGCCGCGCAGGACAATATCGTGTGATTTGGAACGCCGACGGGCCATGCCCGACCATGAGCGACGTCCGGCGATCCCGGGCATCAGTTCGATGAGAGGCGCACCACCCCATGCACGTCACCGGGATCGTCCCCCCGCCGGCTCCGGTCCCGCGGGAGACCCCGGCGGCCCCCGCCGAGGCCCGGCAGACCCCCGCCGGCGACTCCGGCAGGCACGCCCGCCGCTTCGGGCTGCCCGTCGCCACCGCGCTGGTCATGGGCAACATCATCGGCGGCGGCATCTTCCTGCTCCCCGCCTCCGTCGCCCCGTTCGGCACGGTCAGCCTGGTCGCCTTCGGCGTGCTCACCCTCGGTGCCGTCGCTCTCGCCCTGGTCTTCGGGCGGCTCGCCGAACGCGACCCGCGCACCGGCGGGCCCTACGTCTACGCCCGCGCCGCCTTCGGCGACTTCGCCGGATTCCTCGCCGCCTGGGCGTACTGGATCACCACCTGGGTGTCCAACGCGGCGCTCGCCGTCGCCGCCGTCGGCTACCTCGACGTCCTGATCCCGGTGAACGACCACCGCTGGACCGCCTGCCTCGCCGCGCTGGCCGTCCAGTGGCTGCCGGCCCTCGCCAACTTCGCGGGCACTCGCTACGTGGGCGCCGTCCAGCTGGTCTCCACCGTGCTGAAGTTCGCGCCGCTGCTGCTCGTCGCGGTCGGCGGGCTGTTCTTCTTCGACCCGGACAACCTCGGCCCGTTCCACACCGGCGACGGCAGCGCGATCGGCGCGGTCTCGGCCTCCGCCGCGATCCTGCTCTTCTCCTACCTCGGCGTGGAGTCCGCGGCCGTCAGCGCCGGGGAGGTCGGTAACCCGCGCCGCAACGTCGGACGGGCCACCGTCATCGGCACCGCGGGCGCCGCGCTGGTCTACCTGCTGGGCACGCTCGCGGTCTTCGGCACGGTGGCGCACGACGACCTGGTGGACTCCACCGCGCCCTTCTCGGACGCCGTGAACGCCATGTTCGGCGGCGGCTGGGGCGGCTGGGCCGTCGCCCTCGCCGCGCTGGTCTCCATGACCGGCTGCCTCAACGGCTGGACGCTGCTGAGCGCCCAGACCCCGTACGCCGCCGCCAAGGACGGGCTGTTCCCGGCCGCGTTCGCGCGCAAGCGGCGCGGGGTGCCGACCTTCGGCGTCGGGGTCACCGTCGTCCTCGCCTCGCTGCTCACCGTCTACAACTACACGGCCGGCACGGCGAAGGTCTTCGAGGTGCTGGTGCTGGTCACCACGTTCACCGCGACCGTGCCGTATCTGCTGGCCACGGCCGCCCAGCTCTTCCACCTCGCCTCCGGCCGGCGTGACCTGGTCGACCGCCGGCGGCTGGCGCGGGACACCGTGGTCGCCGCGGTCGCGGCCGGCTTCTCGATGTGGCTGGTCGCGGGCGCGGGATACGCGGCGGTCTACCAGGGAGTGCTGTTCCTGTTCGCGGGCGTGCTGGTGTATGCCGTGATGGCGGCACGCCTCAGGGGCGCGGGGAACTGCGCGACCAGCCACGACGCACCCGCGGACGCATCACGTTCGACGTAACGAGATTCGGCTGCGCCCCCTGCGCACACCGCTCGCTTACCCGAACTGCGCGCGCACTGCTCGGCAAGGCGCTGGGCGCCATCGCCTCGTACGCCGAGGCCCGTGACGTACCCGCCGCGCGGGTCGTCTTCTGCGACGCGGTGGCCCACGACGCGGGCCACCTGCCGGTCGCCGAGATCGCCGGACGGGTACGGGTGCACGGGCGCGGCGGTACGGTCCTGCAGCCTGGGATCGATCTGCTGCACCGGGCGGAGGACTTCCCGCCGGGGGCGCCGGTACTGGTGATCACCGACGGCTGGTGCGACGTGCCGCGGGTGCGGCGCGAGCACGCGTATCTGATTCCCCAAGGCGCCCGGCTGCCGTTCACCGCACGTGGTCCGGTGTTCCGCGTGCGGTGAGCCGGAATGTGATCGGATAGGGGCCGAGAACCCCGGCAACGGGGTCGCATCGAGAGCATGCGAAAGGAACAACCGTGGCAACCACGCGCTCCGCACACACCGTCTGGGAAGGCAACCTGCTCGAGGGCAACGGCGTCGTCACCTTCGACTCCTCCGGCATCGGCCAGCAGCCGGTGTCGTGGCCGTCGCGCGCCGAGCAGGCGAACGGCAAGACCAGCCCCGAGGAGCTGATCGCCGCCGCCCACTCCAGCTGCTTCTCCATGGCCCTGTCGCACGGCCTGGCCGGCGCCGGCACCCCGCCCACCAAGCTCGTCACCTCGGCCGACGTGACGTTCCAGCCGGGTGAGGGCATCACCGGCATCGTCCTGACCGTCGAGGGCACCGTCCCCGGTCTGGACGACGACGCGTTCGTCGCCGCCGCCGAGGACGCGAAGGCCAACTGCCCGGTGAGCCAGGCCCTGAAGGCCGTCCCGATCACCCTGTCGGCGAAGCTCGCCTGAGGCAGGCGGCACCCGACGCAGGCCGTCCCTCCGGGGGCGGCCTGACCGTTGGGACGACCGTTCGGAGGAGACCGCCATGCCCCCACGTCCCGCCGTCTCCGCCCACCGGGGTGGCACCGAGCGCTTCGGCCCGGCCACCTGGGAGGCGTACGAGGACGCCCTGCTGTCGGGCGCGGAGTACGCCGAGTTCGACATCCGGCGCACCGCCGACGATGTGTTCGTGGTCCACCACGACGCCCGGGTGGGGCACCACGGGCCGCCACTGACCGCGCTCACTCACGCCGAGCTCAGCGCACGCGCCGGACGTCCCGTCCCCGTCGTGGACGACGTCATGCAGCTGATCGCCGGGAAGCTCGTCGCGCACCTGGACCTCAAGGAGACCGGTTACGAGCGCGCGCTGATCGATCGCGCGGTCGCCCTGCTCGGCCAGGACGGGTTCGTCGCCACCACCCTGGAGGATCGTTCCGTCGCCGCGATCACCGAGGCCTTCCCCGGGGTGCGGACGGCCCTGTCGCTGGGCCGGGGCGGCGCGGGGATCGCGCCGGCGCGGCTGGCGGCGATCCGGGCGAGCGAGCTGTTCCCGATGCGGCGGGTGCGGGCCTGCGGGGCCCACGGCGTCGCCGTGCACCAGCGGCTGGCGCGCGCGAACGTGCTGCGCGAGGCCGCCCGGCACGGCCTGCACACCATGGTGTGGACGGTCAACGACGGCCCCGCGATGCGCGCCTTCCTCGGCGACCCGCGCGTAAACGTACTGATCACCGACCGCCCGCGGCACGCCGTGGCCCTGCGCGACGGCGCCCCGGGCACCGTGGCGCCTCGGGAAGGGGCGCGCGCCGCCGGGCCTCCCG
>NZ_JBFBJT010000207.1:0-9438 GCF_040686175.1 Streptomyces sp. NPDC086077
CGCCGTCCAGCAGCACCTGGCCGGCGTCCGGCCGGTGCACGCCGGCGAGCGTCTTGATGAGGGTCGACTTGCCCGCGCCGTTCTCACCGGCGAGAGCGTGCACCTCTCCGGGGAACAGCTCCAGGGACACGTCCCGCAGGGCGCGTACCGCGCCGAAGGACTTGGAGATGCCCTTGAGCGCCACTACCGGGGCCGGCCCCGTGTCGGACGGGTGGGTCATGAGGGGCTCCTCGACGACGCGGCGCGCGGGCGGCGAGGCGGCCCGGTCTGCGTCGTGAAAGGTTTCAACTGGATTGCCGGGACGTTAGGCGGGCCAGGCATGTCACGTCAATGGGCGGGGGTCGAAAAGTTTTCGGATAGCCGATGGTCACTGCTGGATCACGGAGAAAGGCTCGGCCGGACCGCTTGACACCCCTTCGCGGGGCTCATAGCTTGCGGGCCTGAATCGTTTCATCATGTCGTGACGCAACAGGAGCCCAGCAGTGAGCGATCTCGCCGCGGTGAAGGCCGCGCTCAAGACCCAGGCAGTCGAGACGCCGTCGTGGGCGTACGGCAATTCGGGGACCCGGTTCAAGGTGTTCGCGCAGCAGGGCGTGCCCCGCGATCCGCGCGAGAAACTGGACGACGCGGCGAAGGTGCACGAGTTCACCGGTGTCGCCCCCACCGTCGCCCTGCACATCCCGTGGGACCGGGTCGACGACTACGCGGCGCTGGCGAAGCACGCCGGGGAGCGCGGGGTGAAACTGGGCGCGATCAACTCCAACACCTTCCAGGACGACGACTACCGGCTCGGCAGCATCTGCCACCCGGACGCCGCGGTGCGGCGCAAGGCGGTCGATCACCTGCTGGAGTGCGTCGACATCATGGACGCGACCGGGTCACGGGACCTGAAGCTGTGGTTCGCGGACGGGACGAACTATCCCGGGCAGGACGACGTGCGCGAGCGGCAGGACCGGCTGGCGGAGGGGCTGGCCGAGGTGTACGGGCGGCTGGGCGAGGGGCAGCGGATGCTGCTGGAGTACAAGCTCTTCGAGCCGGCGTTCTACACGACGGACGTGCCGGACTGGGGGACGGCGTACGCGCACTGCCTGAAGCTCGGCCCGAAGGCGCAGGTCGTGGTCGACACGGGGCATCACGCGCCGGGAACCAACATCGAGTTCATCGTGGCGACGCTGCTGCGGGAGGGGAAACTCGGGGGATTCGACTTCAACTCCCGCTTCTACGCGGACGACGACCTGATGGTGGGGGCGGCGGATCCGTTCCAGCTGTTCCGGATCATGTACGAGGTCGTGCGTGGGGGCGGGTTCGGCGCCGGGTCCGGGGTCGCGTTCATGCTCGACCAGTGTCACAACATCGAGGCGAAGATCCCGGCGATCATCCGCTCGGTGATGAACGTGCAGGAGGCCACGGCCAAGGCCCTGCTGGTCGACCGGGGGGCGCTGACCGCGGCTCAGCGGGACGGGGATGTGCTCGGGGCCAATGCCGTGCTGATGGACGCCTACAACACGGATGTGCGGCCGTTGCTTCGTGAGGTGCGGGGCGAGATGGGACTGGACGCCGAGCCGCTGGCCGCGTACGCCCGGTCCGGGTGGGCCGAGAAGATCGTCGCCGAGCGGGTCGGTGGGCGGCAGGCCGGTTGGGGCGCGTGAGCGTCCGCCGGGTTCTGTTCTCCGCGGGGTGCGGGCCGTGTGTCGCCGGTCGCGCAGTTCCCCGCGCCCCTGCAAGGCACCACACCCGCACCTCCTCCTGAAAGGACCGCACATCCATGTCGACCCACCCCGAGGCCGCCGACCTGCTCGCCCGTTCCCATCGGCTCGGCTCCGATCCCCGGAACACCAACTACGCCGGGGGCAACGCCTCCGCCAAAGGCACCGCCACCGATCCCGTGACCGGGGGTGATGTCGAGCTGATGTGGGTCAAGGGGTCCGGCGGGGATCTCGGGACGCTCACCGAGGCGGGGCTGGCGGTGCTGCGGCTTGACCGGCTGCGGGCGCTCGTGGAGGTGTACCCCGGGGTCGAGCGGGAGGACGAGATGGTCTCCGCGTTCGACTACTGCCTGCACGGCAGGGGGGGCGCCGCGCCCTCCATCGACACGGCGATGCACGGGCTCGTGGACTGCGCCCACGTCGATCATCTGCACCCCGACTCCGGGATCGCGCTGGCCTGTGCGGCGGACGGGGAGAAGCTGACCGCCGAGTGTTTCGGGGACAGCGTGGTGTGGGTGCCGTGGCGGCGGCCCGGCTTCCAGCTCGGGCTGGACATCGCCGCCGTCAAGGCCGCCAGTCCGCGGGCGGTCGGCGTGATCCTGGGCGGGCACGGCATCACCGCCTGGGGCGACACCGCCGAGGAGTGCGAGCGGAACTCGCTGCACATCATCCGGACCGCGGAGGCGTTCCTCGCCGAGCGGGGCAGGCCCGAGCCGTTCGGGGCGGTCGTCGAGGGGTACGAGGCGCTGCCGGAGGCCGAGCGGCGGGAGCGGGCGGCCGCGCTGGCGCCGTACGTCCGTGCCCTCGCCTCGCAGGACCGGCCGCAGGTGGGGCACTTCGACGACTCGGACGTCGTGCTCGACTTCCTCGCGCGCGCCGAGCATCCGCGGCTCGCCGCGCTCGGCACGTCCTGCCCGGACCACTTCCTGCGCACCAAGGTCCGGCCGCTGGTCCTCGATTTGCCGCCGGCGGCTCCGCTCGACGAGACGGTCGCGCGGCTGCGGGAGCTGCACGCCGTCTATCGAGAGGAGTACGCCGCCTACTACGCGCGGCACGCCCTGCCCGACTCCCCCGCCATGCGCGGCGCCGACCCCGCCGTCGTGCTGGTGCCGGGTGTGGGCATGTTCAGCTTCGGCAAGGACAAGCAGACGGCCCGGGTCGCCGGCGAGTTCTACGTCAACGCCGTGAACGTGATGCGCGGGGCGGAGGCCGTGTCGTCGTACGCGCCGATCGAGAAGTCGGAGAAGTTCCGTATCGAGTACTGGGCGCTGGAGGAGGCCAAGCTCCGGCGGATGCCGAAGCCCAAGGCGCTCGCCACGCGGGTGGCGCTGGTGACCGGGGCGGGCAGCGGGATCGGCAGGGCGATCGCACACCGGCTGGTGGCCGAGGGCGCGTGCGTCGTGGTGGCGGACCTCGACTCCGGCAACGCCGCCCGGGTCGCCGAGGAACTGGGCGGCTGCGACAAGGCCGTCGCCGTGACCGTCGACGTGACCTCCGAGGAGCAGATCGCCGAGGCGTTCCAGGCCGCGCTGCTCGCCTTCGGCGGTGTCGACCTCGTGGTGAACAACGCGGGCATCTCCATCTCCAAGCCGCTGCTGGAGACTTCGGCCGGGGACTGGGACCTCCAGCACGCCGTCATGGCGCGCGGCTCCTTCCTCGTCTCGCGGGAGGCGGCGCGGGTGATGACCGCACAGGGGCTGGGCGGCGACATCGTCTACATCGCCTCCAAGAACGCCGTGTTCGCGGGGCCCAACAACATCGCCTACTCCGCCACCAAGGCCGACCAGGCTCATCAAGTGCGCCTGCTGGCAGCCGAGTTGGGCGAACAAGGGATCCGGGTCAACGGCGTCAACCCGGACGGCGTCGTGCGCGGTTCGGGGATCTTCGCGGGCGGCTGGGGAGCCCAGCGGGCGGCCGTGTACGGAGTGCCGGAGGAGAAGCTCGGGGAGTTCTACGCCCAGCGGACGATCCTCAAGCGCGAGGTGCTGCCGGAGCATGTGGCGGCCGCCGTGTTCGCGCTCACCGGCGGGGAGCTGACGCACACCACGGGGCTGCACATCCCGGTCGACGCCGGCGTGGCCGCCGCGTTCCTGCGGTGAGCAGCGCCATGACGTCGTTCGCCGCGGTCGACCTCGGCGCGTCCAGCGGGCGCGTCATGGTCGGCCGCGTCGGACGGCACGAGCTGGAGCTGACCGAGGCGCACCGATTCGCCAACCGGCCGGTGCGGGTGCCGGAAGGGCTGCGCTGGAACGTGCTCGGGCTGTACGCCGGTGTCCTCGACGGACTGCGGGCGGCGGGACGGGTCGACTCCGTCGGCATCGACAGCTGGGCCGTGGACTACGGGCTGCTGGACGCCGACGGCGCGCTGCTCGGCAATCCCGTGCACTACCGGGACGGGCGCACCGAGGGCGTCGCCGAGAAGGTGTGGGCGGACGTACCGGCCGCCGAGCTGTACGCGGCGACCGGAGTGCAGTACGCCCCCTTCAACACGCTGTACCAGCTCACCGCCGCCCGTTCGGCCGGGCACCTCGACCGGGCGGAACGCCTGTTGCTGATTCCCGACCTGCTGTCGTACTGGCTCACCGGGGAGCAGGGCACCGAGCTCACCAACGCCTCCACCACCCAGCTCGTCGATCCGGGGACGCGGGACTGGTCGTACCCGGTGGCCGCGCGGCTCGGGGTCGACCTGGGCCTGTTCGCGCCGCTGCGCCGGCCGGGCGACCCCGCGGGGGTGCTGCGCCCCGAGGTGCTGGAGGAGACGGGGCTGGAGGGTCCCGTTCCGGTGACCGCGGTCGCCTCGCACGACACGGCGTCCGCGGTGGCCGCCGTACCGGCGGCCGGGGAGCGCTTCGCCTACATCTGCACCGGCACCTGGTCACTGGCCGGACTGGAGCTGGACGCCCCGGTGGTGACGGAGGAGAGCCGGGCCGCCAACTTCACCAACGAGCTGGGGCTGGACGGCACGGTGCGCTACCTGCGCAACATCATGGGCCTGTGGCTGCTCCAGGAGTGCGTGCGGGCCTGGGGCGAGCCGGATCTCGACGAGTTGCTGCGGGCCGCGGCCGCCGTACCGGGACTGCGCTCGGTGGTGGACGCGGGGGACGCGGCGTTTCTCGCGCCGGGGCGGATGCCGGAGCGGATCGCCGAGGCGTGCCGTGCCTCCGGGCAGCCGGTACCCGGGTCGCCGGCTGAGGTCACGCGCTGCATCCTCGACTCGCTCGCCCTCGCCCACCGGCGGGCGGTCGAGGACGCCCAGCGGCTCGCGGGTCACGCCGTGGACGTCGTCCATGTGGTGGGCGGCGGAGTGCGCAACGCGTTGCTGTGCCAGCTGACCGCCGACGCCTGTGGGCTGCCGGTGGTGGCGGGCCCGACGGAGGCGGCGGCCCTCGGGAACGTGCTGGTGCAGGCGCGGGCCCACGGACTCGTCGGCGACCGGACGGACATGCGGCGACTGCTGTCCCGCACCCAGCCGCTCACCCGCTACGAACCGCGTGGCGACCGGGCACCCTGGCGGGCGGCCGGGGCCCGGCTCGCCGGAGGGTGAGCGGGGTCTCCCCCGGACCGCGCCGCCGCACTACCCTGCACTCATCGGATGACCAACCCCAAGGAGCCGCGATGCGTGTCGCCCTGTTCCTGACCTGTGTCAACGACACGCTCTATCCGGACACGGGGCGCGCCGTGGTGAAACTGCTGACCAGACTGGGCGTCGAGGTCGACTTCCCGATGGCCCAGACCTGCTGCGGGCAGGCCCACTACAACACGGGCTACCGGCGTGAGGCGGAGCCGCTGGCCCGGCATTTCTCCGATGTCTTCGGGGAGTATGAGGCGATCGTGACGCCGTCCGGGTCGTGCGGGGCGATGGTGCGGGAGCTGTATCCACGGATCGGTGCGCGGGCCCGCGCCGAGGGGCGTGGGAGCACGCTGGCGACCGCGCTTGCGCCGGTGGTGCACAAGACGTACGAACTCACCGAGTTCCTGGTGGATGTGCTGGGGGTGACGGACGTGGGGGCGCACTACCCGCACCGGGTGACGTACCACCCCACCTGTCACGGGCTGCGCGGGCTGCGTCTGGGTGACCGGCCGCGCAGGCTGCTGGAGGCGGTGAAGGGACTGGAGCTGGTCGAGTTGCCGGGCGCGGACGAGTGCTGCGGTTTCGGCGGCACCTTCGCGCTCAAGAACGCCGACGTCTCGGCGGCCATGGGCGCCGACAAGGTGCGCAACGCCGAGTCGACGGGCGCAGGGGTGCTGTGCGCGGCGGACAACTCCTGTCTGATGCACATCGGCGGCACCATGACCCGCCTCGGCACCGGGATGCGGCCGGTCCACATCGCGGAGATCCTGGCGAGCACGGAGGAGGAACCGGCACTGTGAGCGGGACGTTTGTCGGCATGCCGGCCTTTCCGGCGGCCGCGCACGAGGCGGTGCGCAATCCCACCCTGCGCGGCAATCTGCGGCACGCCACGCACACCATCCGCGCCAAACGCGAGAAAGCGGTTGCCGAGGTCTCGGACTGGGCGCAACTGCGCGAGGCGGGACGGCGGATCAAGGACCACACGCTGCGTCACCTCGACCGCTATCTGGTGCAGTTGGAGGAGGCGGTGACGGCGGCGGGCGGCACCGTCCACTGGGCCGTCGACGCCGACGAGGCCAACCGGATCGTCGCCGGCCTGGTCAAGAAGACAGGCGAGTCCGAGGTCGTCAAGGTCAAGTCGATGGCCACGCAGGAGATCGGGCTCAACGAGGCGCTGGAGGCGGAGGGCATCCGGGCGTACGAGACGGATCTCGCCGAGCTGATCGTGCAGCTTGGCGAGGACCGGCCCTCGCACATCCTGGTCCCGGCGATCCACCGCAACCGCGGTGAGATCCGGGACATCTTCGCCCACGAGATGGCGAAGTGGGGCCGCCCGGCGCCCGACGGCCTCAGCGACACGCCCGCCGAACTGGCCGAGGCCGCCCGGCTGCACCTGCGGGAGAAGTTCCTGCGGGCCAAGGTCGGCGTCTCCGGCGCCAACTTCATGGTCGCCGAGACGGGCACGCTGGTGGTCGTCGAGTCCGAGGGCAACGGTCGGATGTGCCTCACCCTCCCCGAGACGCTGATCTCGGTCGTCGGCATCGAGAAGCTCGTGCCGACCTGGCGGGACCTGGAGGTGTTCCTGCAGACCCTGCCCCGGTCCTCGACGGCCGAGCGCATGAACCCGTACACCAGCATGTGGACCGGCACGACGGACGGGGACGGCCCGCGCGCCTTCCATCTGGTCCTGCTCGACAACGGCCGGACCGACACGCTCGCCGACGAGGTCGGCCGCCAGGCCCTGCGCTGCATCCGGTGCTCGGCGTGTCTCAACGTGTGCCCTGTCTACGAGCGGGCGGGCGGTCACGCGTACGGCTCGGTCTACCCGGGCCCGATCGGCGCCATCCTCAGCCCCCAGCTGCGGGGCACGGCGAGCGAGATCGACGCCTCGCTGCCGTACGCGTCCTCGCTGTGCGGGGCCTGCTACGACGTCTGCCCGGTGGCCATCGACATCCCCGAGGTGCTGGTGCATCTGCGGGAGCGGGTGGTGGCGGGCGGCCCGGTGGTCCGCGGCGGCAACAAGGTCGTGCTCAAACCGGCCAAGGGGCATGCCGCCGAACGGGCGGCGATGCGGGCGGCCCGCTGGGCGTTCGCCCACCCCGGCGTCCTGCGCACCGGTCAGCGGCTCGCCTCGCGCACCCGGCGCTTCCATCCGCGCACCCTCCCGGGGCCGGGCGGCGCGTGGAGCGGGACCCGGGATCTGCCGACGGTGCCGGCGGAGCCGTTCCGGGACTGGTGGCTGCGCACGCACGGCGGCAGCGGAAGGGACGGGGCGAAGTGAGCAGCAGGGACCGGATCCTGGGCCGGGTGCGGCGCGCGCTGGCGGACGTCGGGCAGGACGGCACGCCGTACGAGTTGGCGGTTCCGCGGGACTATCTGCGCGAGCACGGCGAGCGCGACGCGGGGCGGACGGTGGATCTGCTGGCCGAGAACCTGGCGGACTACCGGGCGATCGTGCACCGCACGGACGAGGAGGAACTGCCGTACCTGATCATGCGGCTGCTGGCCGAGCGGGGACCGCGGTACGTGCTCGTGCCACCCGGGCTGCCGCCCGAGTGGATGTCCGCGGCCGATGCCACCCGTGTGCACGACCGCGCCGTGAGCACACCGCACGAGCTGGACAAGGTCGGCAGCGTGGTCACCGGCTGCGCGCTGGCCATCGCCGAGACCGGCACCCTCGTCCTGGACGGCGGCCCCGACCAGGGCCGCCGCCGCATCACGCTCGTACCGGACCACCACATCTGCGTCGTACGCGTTCCCGACCAGGTCGTGGCCTCCGTCCCGCAAGCCCTCGAACGCCTCGACCCGGTCCGTCCGCTGACGTGGATCTCCGGTCCCTCGGCGACCAGCGACATCGAACTGGACCGGGTCGAGGGGGTGCACGGTCCGCGCACCCTGGAGGTGGTGCTGGTGGGCGATCAGGCGAGCACCGACGTCACCTCGTAGCGCCCGGACGGGCGCCGGTAGGAGGCGATGCCGTCCGTGAAGTCCAGGAACTCCACGCCGCGGACGCGGGAGAGGGGGTCCTGCCCTCTCGGACGGAGGCCCGATCGGCGGCCGGGATGCGCAGGGTCGCCGTGCTGTCGGCGGGCACGGCGGCCCGGTATGCCAGGCGGCGGCCGACCGCCGTCCAGGCGCTGACGATCTCGCCGTACGGCGACAGGTGTGAGGCGGACACCCCGTCCAAAAGCGGAGTCAGCCATTCGGCAGGTGCCGGTCCGCACGGAGGAGCGCGCTGCGGGGGCCACGGCTAGCGTGAGGTCATGATCCGGTTCGAGCAGGTCACCAAGCGGTACCCGGACGGCACGACCGCGGTGGACGAGCTCTCCTTCGAGGTGGCCGAGGGCGAACTCGTCACGCTGGTGGGCCCGTCGGGCTGCGGCAAGACGACGACCATGATGATGGTGAACCGGCTGATCGAGCCGTCCTCGGGCCGGATCCTGGTGGACGGCGAGGACATCGCCTCGGTCGATCCGGTGCGGCTACGGCGGCGCATCGGCTACGTCATCCAACAGGTCGGCCTCTTCCCGCACCGCACCGTCCTCGACAACACGGCGACCGTGCCGTCACTGGTCGGCTGGAGGCGGACGAAGGCACGGACGCGGGCAGCGGAACTGCTCGAACTGGTCGGGCTGGATCCGAATACGTACGGGTCGCGCTATCCGCATCAGCTGTCGGGCGGCCAGCGGCAGCGGGTCGGGGTGGCACGGGCGCTGGCGGCGGACCCGCCGGTGCTGTTGATGGACGAGCCGTTCGGGGCGGTCGACCCGGTGGTGCGGGAGCAGTTGCAGGACGAGTTCCTGCGGATGCAGGCCGCGGTGCGCAAGACGGTGCTGATGGTCACGCACGACATCGAGGAGGCGGTGCGGCTCGGTGACCGGATCGCCGTGTACGGGCAGGGGCGGATCGAGCAGTTCGACACGCCTGGAGCGGTGCTGGGCACACCGGCGTCGCCGTACGTCGCCGAGTTCGTCGGCGCCGACCGGGGGCTGAAGCGGCTGTCGGTGACCGCGATCGAGCCCGGCGATCTGGAACAGCCGCCCGTCGCGCACCTGGACGAGCCGTCCGGCCGGGCGGCGCGGCGGCTGCGGGCGGAGGGGGCCCGGTGGGCGGTGGTCCTGGACGCGCGCGGCGACCTGCACGGCTGGGTCGCGCTGGACG
>NZ_JBFBJT010000208.1:0-9429 GCF_040686175.1 Streptomyces sp. NPDC086077
CCAAGGTCGGCCCGCGCTCCGCCCCAGCTGCCGCTTCCCCGCCTTACTGCCGACTTATGGCCGAAAAGGGCAGGATGGAGGTCCACACACCCCCGAAGACCCCCCTGCTCGCGTGCGCCCGCCGGCGCTCCGTGGGGGGACACAGGAAGGACAAGCCACGTGCGCGTACTCGTCGTCGAGGACGAGCAGCTGCTCGCCGATGCGGTGGCCACCGGACTGCGCCGGGAGGCCATGGCCGTCGACGTCGTGTACGACGGTGCGGCCGCCCTGGAGCGCATCGGCGTCAACGACTACGACGTGGTCGTCCTCGACCGCGACCTCCCGCTGGTGCACGGCGACGACGTCTGCCGCAGGATCGTCGAGCTGGGCATGCCCACGCGCGTGCTGATGCTCACGGCGTCGGGCGACGTCAGTGACCGGGTCGAGGGCCTGGAGATCGGCGCCGACGACTACCTCCCGAAGCCCTTCGCGTTCAGCGAGTTGACCGCACGCGTGCGTGCCCTCGGCCGCCGGACCAGCGTGCCGCTGCCGCCCGTCCTGGAGCGCGCCGGGATCAAGCTCGACCCGAACCGCCGCGAGGTCTTCCGGGACGGCAACGAGGTGCAGCTCGCGCCGAAGGAGTTCGCCGTCCTGGAGGTCCTGATGCGCAGCGAGGGCGCGGTCGTCTCGGCCGAGCAGCTCCTGGAGAAGGCCTGGGACGAGAACACCGATCCGTTCACCAACGTGGTGCGTGTGACCGTCATGACCCTGCGCCGCAAGCTGGGCGAGCCGCCCGTCATCGTGACCGTGCCCGGCTCCGGCTACCGGATCTGACCGGCGGTGGCCGCGCACCCCGCGCCTCCCCAGGCGCCCCCGAAGCCGACCTGGGACCCCAGGAAGGCAGCCCCTCCGTTCCCGCTCCTGCGGCCGACCATCCGGATACGGCTCACGCTGCTCTACGGCGGCATGTTCCTGATCGCCGGCATCATGCTGCTGTCGATCATCTACCTGCTCGCCGCGAACGCCATGAACGTCGGCAGTGACCTGCCGTTCAAGATCCTCTCCGGCCAGGTGGCCAGCGAGACCTGCAACTTCCCGGGGTCGCCGACCGCGTCCGAGCTCAACCAGGCCATGAACGCCTGCGTCAACGAGCAGCGTCAGCACGCCCTGGACAACCTGCTCAGCCGCTCCCTGCTCGCGCTCCTCGGTCTCGCCGTGATCGCCTTCGCCTTCGGCTACGCGATGGCCGGCCGCGTCCTGTCGCCCCTGGGCCGGATCACCCGCACCGCCCGCGCGGTCGCCGGGTCGGACCTGTCCCGACGGATCGAGCTGGACGGCCCGGACGACGAGCTCAAGGAGCTGGCAGACACCTTCGACGACATGCTGGAGCGGCTTCAGCGGGCCTTCACCGCCCAGCAGCGCTTCGTCGGCAACGCCTCCCACGAGCTCAGAACGCCGCTCGCGATCAATCGCACGCTCCTGGAAGTCCACCTGTCCGACCCCGGGGCGCCCGTGGAGCTCCAGCAGCTCGGCAAGACGCTGCTGGCCACCAACGAGCGCAGCGAGCAGCTCGTGGAGGGCCTGCTGCTGCTCGCCCGCAGCGACAACCAGATCGTCGAGCGGGGGCCCGTGGACCTCGCCGAGGTCGCCTCGCAGGCCATGGACCAGGTGCACGCCGAGGCGGACGCCAAGGGCGTCCAGATGCGGGGCACACGCGAGCCCGCGGTCGTCCAGGGCAACGGCGTCCTGCTGGAGCGGATCGCCCTGAACCTGGTGCAGAACGCCGTGCGGTACAACGTCCCCGAGGGCGGCTGGGTCGAGGTCACCACCGAGATCCAGCACGGCCAGGCCGTCATGGTCGTCGCGAACACCGGGCCGGTGGTGCCGGCGTACGAGGTCGACAATCTCTTCGAACCCTTCCGGAGGCTCCGCACGGAGCGCACCGGCAGCGACAAGGGCGTCGGTCTCGGTCTGTCCATCGTCCGGTCCGTGGCCCGGGCGCACGGCGGGCACATCGCGGCTCGGCCCCGAGAGGGAGGCGGTCTCGTGATGCGCGTCACGTTCCCGATCTGAGACCCTGGGCGACACACCCGAGGATGTTCGCTTTGCGCGGAATTCTTGGGGCACTCATCCGGTGGTCCTATGTGTGATCGATCACAAAGCCGATTTTCCAGCTATCTACTCTCCGTGATCATGAGAGTCCGGTAAAGCCCGGAAAATCCGGGTTTTCCGGGGCCTTGATCACGGGAAGTACACGGTGGGACCCCTTTGAAGTGCGGCAATCGGACCGTGTACGGTCCCGATCGCCATCCAAGCCGATCACTCATGAGGAGTTCGGTTGGGTGTCGATTGAGTAACAGACCTTGATGTGAGGCAAAATCTCCGCCTCGGGTCGGGCACAAGTCCGGCCTCTCACGCGTTACGTGCGCTGGAGACACCGCAGACACCCGGAGGGGGAGAGCGACATGGCAACCGACTACGACACCCCACGCAAGACCGACGACGACGTCGACTCGGACAGCCTTGAAGAACTGAAGGCCCGGCGGAACGACAAGTCCGCCTCGGCCGTCGACGTCGACGAGTTCGAGGCCGCAGAGGGCCTCGAGCTTCCCGGCGCAGACCTCTCGAACGAGGAATTGGCGGTCCGCGTACTACCCAAGCAGCAGGACGAGTTCACCTGCATGAGCTGCTTCCTGGTGCACCACCGCAGCCAGCTGGCCAGGGAGAAGAACGGTCAGCCGATCTGCCGCGACTGCGACTGAGGCGGGGTCGGCCGTGACTGGCTCGACCCCACCTCGGAAGCGCCGCTTCCCCTGGGGAGCGGACTCAGGGCCGTCCGACGGCCCTAACGGCGTGCGTGACGACGAGCGAGGCTCTTCCGGTACGGGGCAGGTCCCCGCCGGCTCGGCCTCGCTCGAACCCGCCGGTGACCGGGCTGACCTCCCGGTGCCGGCGCAGGGCCCCGCACCCGTCGCCCGGCGACGGGCGGCGGTGATCCGGGACAGAGCCCGGGACCTGGCGAAGGAAGGCGTCCGTAAGGGCGGCCGGCACGCCAGGGCCGGCCTCGGGTACCTCGCCGACCGGCTCATCGAGATCGCCCCGCGGATCCCCGTACGGGACCTCGCGACGCTGCGCAGGCAGTTCCCGGGCCTCGGCCCCGAACAGCTCGCGGACAAGCTCGTCGCGGGCGCGGCGAACGCGTCGGCGACGGTCGGGGCGGGCGTGGGAGCCGCGGCGATGCTGCCCATTCCGCCCGCGATGCCCACGGAACTGGCCGCGGAGATCACCGGGGTCGCGGCGATCGAGCTGAAGCTGATCGCCGAGCTACACGAGGTCTACGGCGTGCGGCCGGCGGGCAACCTCAAGGACCGCAGCAGCGCCTACCTGAAGTCGTGGTCGGAGGAGCGCGGCATCGACCCCATGAAGCCGAACACGGTCAACGCCGCTCTCGGCGGGCAGATGAAGCGCGAGCTGCGCCAGCAGATCATGAAGCGCATGGTGCGCAACCTGCCGAATCTGATGCCCTTCATGGTGGGCGCCGCGGTCGGCGCGGCCATGAACCGGCGGGACACCAAGAAGCTCGCCGCCCGGATCAGGGCGGACCTGCGGAAGATGCAGGTGCCCTGGGACCACCTGACGGAGCTGCCGCCCCTGGAGCGGCCCCCGGACGCGTTGCCGATGGAGAACGGCCGGTACAGGGAGCTCGGGCACTGAGCGGCCCCTGACAGGCCACCCTGGTGCCGCCTACGCGGCGGCGGCCGCTTCTCGTGCCGCCCTGATCGCCTCAGCCAGCCGCTGCGGCTCGCGCGTCGACAGGTACAGGTAGGGCGTGGGGTCCGCGGGGTCGCTGACCTCGACCCGAAGGGCCGTGGGGACGTAGGCGCGCAGCAGCATGAACGCACGGGTGTCGGCCTTGTGCGTGCGCCAGGCCCGGGCCTCCTCCGGGCTCAGGATCTCCGCCTCGCCCAGCGCCGTGACCGGGATCTTCGCCTCGCCCGCGATCAGGGCGCCGCCCACCACGCGGATGCGGACCGAGCCGTACGAACTCGCCGCGACCGCCGCGGTGGCCGTCCCGCCGACCAGACCGCCCAGCGTCGGCAGTGTGCCGAAGGGCAGCAGGATCAGGGCGAGTGAGACCCCGGCCAGGAAGCTGATCAGCCACCAGGAGCGGGGCGCGGTGAGGCGTTCTTCGTAAGGGGCGGCGGAAAGCTGCATGACGTCAAGCTTGGCACGGTGTCCGCGCGCCCCCGACGCGCGGGTAAGGTCTGCGGCTGTGAGTGGTACATCCCCAGCTCTGACGCCTCCCGCCGACGCGACGAAGCCCGTGCGGCACGCCGACGCCCCCGCCCCCGGTGAGCTCCTCGGCGCGCACTACGGCCAGTGCTTCGGCTGCGGCGGCGAGCAGCCGCACGGGCTGCACCTGGAAGCGCGGGCCGGCCAAGGGGTGTCGATCACCGCCGAGTTCACCGTTCGGCCCGAACACCAGGGCGCCCCCGGCCTCGCGCACGGCGGGGTGCTCGCCACGGCCCTGGACGAGACGCTCGGCTCGCTGAACTGGCTGCTGCGCACCATCGCCGTGACCGGCCGGCTGGAGACCGACTTCGTGCGGCCGGTGCCGGTGGGCACCACGCTGCACCTCGCGGCCGAGGTGACCGCCGTGGCCGGACGGAAGATCTACTCCTCGGCCACCGGACGCATAGGCGCCCCCGACGGCCCGGTCGCCGTCCGCGCCGACGCCCTCTTCGTCGAGGTCAAGGTCGATCACTTCATCGACCACGGCCGCGAGGAGGAGATCCAGGCCGCCATGAACGACCCCGACCAGATCAGGCGCGCCCGCGCCTTCGAGGTGAACCCGTGAGCCGCGACCCCGTGAACGTGCTGATCCGGCGCGTCGACGCGGACGTACCGCTTCCGACGTATGCGCACCCCGGTGACGCGGGAGCCGATCTGCGGACCACCGAGGCCCGTGAACTGGCGCCCGGAGAGCGGGCCGTGCTGCCGACCGGGGTGTCTGTCGCACTGCCTGACGGGTACGCGGCCTTCGTGCACCCACGTTCCGGTCTCGCCGCCCGCTGCGGTGTCGCCCTGGTGAATGCCCCAGGGACGGTTGATGCCGGGTACCGTGGGGAGATCAAGGTGATCGTGGTGAATCTCGACCCGCGCGAGAGCGTGCGGTTCGAGCGCTTCGACCGGATTGCCCAACTGGTCGTCCAGCAGGTCGAGAGGGTCCGCTTCCAGGAGGTCGCGGAGCTTCCCGACTCGGTGCGGGCCGAGGGGGGCTTCGGGTCCACCGGCGGCCATGCCGCGGTGGGCGACGAGAGCGGCACAAGCGGTCATGCCGCCGTCGGCGGCAAGGCGGGTGGGAATCGATACGCTTCGGTCGTATCCGACCGGGAAGGACAGTGACGTGTTCGGACGTCGCAACAAGAAGGGTGCCGCCGAGGACGCGGCCGGCGAGGCCGAGCAGGTCGTCGACAGCGTCGAAACTGAGGCGGACGAAGAGGTCGGGCGCGAGCGGATGCGGCTGGAGCCGGAGCCGCGTCCCGACGGACCGTGGGACAGCACCGAGGTGCGGGACGCGGCCGAGGGCCGGGTCGACCTGGGCGGGCTGCTGGTGCCGGGAGTCGACGGCATGGAGCTGCGGGTAGAGGTCGCCGGTGACGCGATCGTCGCGGCGACCGTGGTCCTGCGGGACAGCGCCATCCAGCTCCAGGCCTTCGCCGCTCCCAAGCGCGAGGGCATCTGGGGCGAGGTGCGCGAGGAGATCGCCGGCGGCATCACCCAGCAGGGCGGCATCGTCGACGAGGTCGAGGGCCCGCTCGGCTGGGAGCTGCGCGCCCAGGTGCCGGTGCAGCTGCCGGACGGCACGGGCGGCTTCCAGGTCGTCCGGTTCGTCGGTGTGGACGGCCCCCGCTGGTTCCTGCGCGGTGTGATCTCGGGGCAGGGCGCGGTGCAGCCGCAGGCGGCCGGGCTGCTGGAGAACATCTTCCGGGACACGGTCGTGGTCCGCGGTGAGGGCCCGATGGCCCCCCGCGACCCCATCGTCCTCAAGCTGCCGAACGACGCGCAGATGGTGCCCGAGGGCGTCCAGCAGGACGACCAGGGCAACTCGCGCTTCTCCGGCGGCATGGGGCAGCTCCAGCGCGGACCGGAGATCACCGAGGTCCGCTGACCGGAGGCAAAGGCGAGGGCCGCGTCCCGGTGGGGGTGCGGCCCTTTCGCGTACGGCTGTCCGCGCGTGCCGGTGTCCGGTGCGCCGCAGCCGGTGCCCGCCGTCCGGTGCGTCAGGGTTCTGTCAAAGGCGCCCTCCGGCCCCCTGCCTGTCCGCTTTGCCCGGAACGTTGGCCGTAAGGTCGACGCTGCGTACGCAGCATTTTGCGGAAGACGGACAATGAGGCCATGGCACGCGGCAAGCTTCGGATCTACCTCGGCGCGGCACCGGGGGTGGGCAAGACGTACGCCATGCTCTCCGAGGCCCATCGCCGGGTGGAGCGCGGCACGGACTGCGTGGTGGCCTTCGTCGAGCACCACGACCGGCCGCGGACCGAGGTGATGCTGCACGGCCTGGAGCAGGTCCCGCGCAAGCGGCTGGAGTACCGCGGCGGGACCTTCGCCGAGATGGACGTGGACGCCGTCCTGGCCCGCCACCCGCAGGTCGCGCTGGTGGACGAACTCGCCCACACGAACGTCCCGGGCTCGCGCAACGCCAAGCGCTGGCAGGACGTCGAGGAGCTGCTCGCGGCGGGCATCCATGTGGTGTCGACCGTCAACATCCAGCATCTGGAGTCGCTCGGCGACGTGGTGGAGTCGATCACGGGGGTGCGGCAGCAGGAGACGGTGCCCGACGAGGTGGTACGGCGGGCGGATCAGATCGAGCTTGTCGACATGTCGCCGCAGGCGCTGCGCCGGCGTATGGCGCACGGGAACGTCTACCGGCCCGACAAAGTGGACGCGGCGCTGTCGAACTACTTCCGGCCTGGGAATCTGACCGCGCTGCGGGAGCTGGCGCTGCTGTGGGTGGCGGATCGGGTCGACGAGTATCTGAAGCAGTACCGCAGTGAGCACCGGGTGTCGAAGATCTGGGGTTCGCGGGAGCGGATCGTGGTGGGTCTGACGGGCGGTCCGGAGGGGCGGACGCTGATCCGCAGGGCGGCGCGGCTGGCCGAGAAGGGCGCCGGGGGCGAGGTGCTGGCCGTGTACATAGCGCGCAGCGACGGGCTGACGGCGGCGTCGCCGAAGGAGCTGGCGGTGCAGCGGACGCTGGTGGAGGACCTCGGCGGGACGTTTCATCATGTCGTCGGGGACGACATACCGGCCGCGTTGCTGGAGTTCGCGCGGGGTGTGAACGCCACGCAGATCGTGCTGGGCTCCTCGCGGCGCAAGACCTGGCAGTACGTCTTCGGGCCGGGCGTCGGCGCGACCGTGGCCCGGGAGTCCGGCCCCGACCTGGACGTGCACATCGTGACGCACGACGAGGCGGGTAAGGGGCGGGGACTTCCCGTCGCCCGCGGCGCGCGGCTGGGGCGCGCCCGGATCATCTGGGGCTGGGCCGTCGGCCTGGCCGGTCCGGTGATCCTCGCGGTGGTGCTGAACACCGTCGAGCTCGGCCTCGCCAACAACGTGCTGCTGTTCCTGGCGCTGACGGTGGCGGCGGCGCTGCTCGGCGGGCTGCTGCCGGCCCTCGGTGCGGCGGCCTTCGGATCGTTCCTGCTGAACTACTTCTTCACCCCGCCCCTGCACCGGCTGACCATCTCCGACTCCAGGAACATCGTCGCGTTGGTCATCTTCGTGGCCGTCGCGGTGTCGGTGGCGTCGGTGGTGGACCTCGCGGCCCGGCGCACCCACCAGGCGGCCCGGCTGCGGGCGGAATCGGAGATCCTGTCCTTCCTCGCGGGCAACGTGCTGCGCGGCGAGACCAGCCTGGAGGCGCTGCTGGAGCGGGTGCGCGAGACCTTCGGCATGGAGTCGGCCGCGCTGCTGGAGCGCGAGAGCGACGTCGACCCGTGGACCTGCGTGGGCCGCGTGGGAGTCGGCGGGCCGGTGGAGCGTCCGGAGGACGCGGACGTGGACATGCCGGTCGGGGACCACCTGGCGCTGGCGCTCACCGGACGGGTGCTGCCGGCGGAGGACCGCCGGGTGCTGGCCGCGTTCGCCGCCCAGGCCGTGGTTGTGCTGGACCGCCGCCGGCTCCAGGAGGAGGCCGACCGGGCCCGGGCGCTGGCCGAGGGCAACCGCATCCGCACCGCGCTGCTGGCCGCCGTCAGCCATGACCTGCGTACGCCCCTGGCCGGGATCAAGGCGTCCGTCTCCAGCCTGCGGTCGGACGACGTGGCGTGGTCCGAGGAGGACCGGGCGGAGCTGCTCGAAGGCATCGAGGCGGGCGCCGACCGGCTCGATCACCTGGTCGGCAACCTGCTCGACATGTCCCGCCTGCAGACCGGCACGGTCACGCCGATCGTCCGCGAGATCGACCTGGACGAGGTCGTGCCGATGGCGCTGGGCGGCGTACCCGAGGGCAGCGTGAGCCTGGACGTGCCGGAGAGCCTGCCGATGGTCCGGGTGGACGCCGGGCTGCTGGAGCGGGCGGTGGCGAACATCGTGGAGAACGCCGTCAAGTACAGCCCGGACGGTACGCCCGTGCTGGTCGCCGCCAGCGCCCTCGCCGACCGCGTCGAGGTGCGCGTCGTGGATCGGGGCCCCGGGGTGCCGGACGATGTGAAGGAACGCATCTTCGAGCCGTTCCAGCGGTACGGCGACGCCCCGCGCGGTGCCGGGGTCGGTCTCGGCCTCGCGGTCGCCCGCGGCTTCGCGGAGGCGATGGACGGCACCCTGAACGCCGAGGACACACCCGGCGGCGGCCTCACCATGGTCCTCACCCTGCGCGCGGCGACGCGTCCCGAGACCCTCTCCGTACCTTCAGAAAGGCAGGCCTCATGGTGAGTTCCACTGGGGGGGCTCCCCAGACCCCCAGAGTGCTCGTGGTCGACGACGAGCCGCAGATCGTGCGCGCGCTGGTGATCAACCTCAGGGCACGCAAGTACGAGGTCGACGCGGCCCACGACGGGGCGTCCGCCCTCCAGCTCGCCGCCGCCCGCCACCCTGACGTCGTGGTCCTCGACCTGGGGCTGCCCGACATGGACGGCGTCGAGGTGATCCGGGGACTGCGCGGCTGGACCCGGGTGCCGATCATCGTGCTGTCGGCGCGGCACTCCTCCGACGAGAAGGTGGAGGCGCTCGACGCCGGCGCGGACGACTACGTCACCAAGCCGTTCGGCATGGACGAGCTGCTCGCCCGGCTGCGGGCCGCCGTGCGCCGTGCCGAGCCCGCCGGGACCGGTGAGGACGAGGTGGTCGTGGAGACGAACGAGTTCACCGTCGACCTCGCCGCGAAGAAGGTCAACCGGGGCGGCCGGGACGTACGGCTGACGCCCACGGAGTGGCATCTGCTGG